>CAZDUP010000120.1:0-5392 GCA_964508625.1 uncultured Thermodesulfobacteriota bacterium | reverse complement strand
GCCTTTGAGCCTCTTCGAGTTCTTCCATGAGAAGGTCAGGGCAAAGAAGGGCGGCGACGCTGGCAGGAACTTCATCGCGATAACCGACCCCGGCACAGCCCTCGAGGGCTTCGCTAAAAAATTTTCGTTCAGAAAACTCTTCACCAATCCGAAGGACATCGGGGGCAGGTTCTCCGCGCTCTCTTACTTCGGGCTCGTTCCGGCAGCCCTGATGGGCGTAGACGCCGGAAAGCTCATCGAGTACGCCGCGCGGGTCGAGGAGGCCATTCACCCATGCCAGACGGAGTTCGATAACCCGGTCATCATGCTTGGCGCGGCTATGGGCACGCTCGGCAGGCTCGGCAGGGACAAGCTCACCTTCTTCATGTCAGATGAGATAGCCTCTTTCGGCATGTGGCTCGAGCAGCTTATCGCCGAGAGCACTGGCAAGGAGGGCAAGGGACTTGTGCCTGTGGTGAGCGAGCCGCTGGGCAGGGTTGAGGATTACGGGGATGACAGGGTATTTGTCTTCATCACGACAGGCGCGGTGGACAGCCCCTTCATTGACGCCATGAAATCCCTTGAAGCGGCAGGCCACCCTGTAATCGAATTGAAGCTCTCGAACGTCTACGAGCTGGGGGGCGAGTTCCTGAGATGGGAGGTCGCGACCTCGGTAGCCGGACAGATACTCGGCATAAACCCGTTTGACCAGCCGGACGTGGAGCTTGCGAAGAAGCTCACGGTCTCAAGGCTCTCCGGCATAGGCAGCTCCGAAGGGCTCAAGCCCCCTGGCGTTGGCGTAGCGGCAAACGGCTTCGGGATATACTTCGGCAAAAATACCTTTGAGATGCTCGGCAAAACAGGCGGGGATGCCGGAAAGATGCTCGGCGGGTTCTTCGGCCTCTTGAAGGAAGGCGACTATATAGGCCTGCTTGCCTACTACGATCCATCTGACAGGCGGCTCCCTTCCGAGTTTTCTGAGTTGAGGAGGCGGCTTCGCGACACGACCGGGGCAGCCACCCAGTTCGGTTACGGGCCGAGGTACCTGCACTCGACAGGGCAGCTCCACAAGGGCGGGCCCGGGAACGGGCTCTTCATAATCCTCTGCCACAAGCCTCATAAGGACCTGTTGGTGCCGGGCAGCCAGTTCAGCTTCTCCGAACTCGAGCTCTCGCAGGCATTCGGCGACATGGAGGCCCTTGACTCAAAGGGCCTGAGGGTTGCGCTCATAGACCTGAAGGACCCGTCCATAGAAACGTTGAAGCCGCTCGAAGCGCTCCTCCTGAGCGCTGCATCATCTTAAAATACCGGGGGTGTGATGGACGCAGGGATAATAGGCCTCGGCCGCATGGGGCTCAACATGGCGCGCAGGCTCCACAAGGGCGGCCACCGGGTCGTCGGATACAACAGGACGGACGCAGTCACAAAGCAGGCTGAGGCCGAGGGCATCGTCGGCGCGTACACCTTGAAGGAATTTTCCCGCAAGCTCCTTTCGCCGCGGGTCGTCATCATCATGCTCCCTGCAGGAATGCCCGTGGATGATACGATAGAGGCCTTGAAGCCGCTCCTGTCAAAGGACGACATAATCGTCGACGGCGGAAACAGCTTTTATAAGGACGACCTCCGGAGGTTCGATGACCTGAAAAGGTCCGGCATCGGCTATGTCGATGCCGGAGTGAGCGGCGGAATCTGGGGGCTCACAGAAGGATACTGCACAATGGTCGGCGGCGAGAGGGGCGCGTTCGAGCGCATCGAGCCACTTCTAAAGACCCTCGCGCCCCCGGGCGGATACCTCTACTGCGGTCATACCGGGGCAGGCCACTTCGTGAAGATGGTACATAACGGCATAGAGTACGGCATGATGGAGGCCTATGCAGAGGGTTTCGAGCTCCTCAATGCGTCCCGGTATGGAGAGGGCATCAGGAACTCTGATATCGCGCGCCTCTGGAACAACGGCAGCGTTGTGCGCTCATGGCTCCTCGAGCTTCTGGAGGGGGCGTTCAGGAAAGAAGAGGGGCTCGAATCGGTCATCGGCTACGTCGAGGACTCTGGCGAGGGCAGGTGGATGGTCAAGGAGGCCGTTGATATGGGCATCTCCATACCTGCAATAACCGAGTCGCTCATGAGAAGGTTCCGCTCGAGGCAGGACGATTCCTTCGCCGAAAAGATCCTCGCGGCAATGCGCGACGAGTTCGGCGGCCACGGAGTCCGGCGCTCGCGGCGCTGAGTTTCAATGCAGAATAAAAAGGCCCCTCAGCGAGGGGCCTTTCAGTTTGGATGCAGAGGAGATGAGAGGGGATGAACGTCGAGAGGTCTGATGGACGCCCGGCAATAAGGATCGGGAAGGTGGCCGTAACAGGGCAGTTCTGCGAGGAGATAGCGCCGGACGAGTCTGTGCTGGTCATATTCGGGGCTTCCGGCGACCTCACCAGGAAAAAGCTCATGCCCGCGCTCTTCTTCCTCTTCCGGAACGGCCTGCTTCCAAAGGGTTTCTTCGTGCTCGGCCTCGCAAGGACAGACTGGGACGACGCAGCCTTCAGGGCAGAGATGGAGAAGGCCGTGAAAAAGGCCGGCAACTTCGACCACGCTGCCTGGCCCGGCTTCAGCGAGCGCCTCTTTTACATGAGGGTCGACTACAACGACATCGATGCGCTCGCCTCGGCAAGGGAGCTCTTGGCAACTAAGGCGGCAGAGTTCGGCGCAAGGGCAAATAAGATACTATATCTCGCAACGCCCCCTTCGGCCTACCGTTCCATCATAAGGAACATCGCGGCTTCCGGCCTATCGGCTGAGAACCACGGCTGGACCAGGATAGTCATAGAAAAGCCGTATGGCAGGGACCTTGAGAGCGCCCGCGGCCTTGAAGAGACCGTAAGCCGCAACTTCAGGGAAGAGCAGGTATTCAGGATAGACCATTACCTGGGCAAGGACACGGTCCAGAACATAATGATGTTCAGGTTCGCGAACTCCATCTTCGAGCCCATCTGGAACAGGCACTTCATAGACCACGTGCAGCTTACGGTCTCTGAATCGATAGGCATCGAGAAGAGGGCCGGCTACTACGAGGAGGCCGGGGTGCTGCGCGACATATTCCAGAACCACATGCTCCAGGTCCTCTCTTTCATCGCGATGGAGCCGCCCTCGATCTACGAGTCCGAGCTTGTGAGGACCGAGAGGTTCAAGGTGCTCCGGGCGCTCCGTCCGCTTGAGAAAGGCGAGATCGAGAAATCCCTTGTGCTCGGCCAGTACGTGGACGGCGAGTCAGGCAGCAGGAACGTGCGCGGTTATACCGAGGAAGATGGCGTTGCAAAGGACTCTGTTGTGCCGACCTTCGCGGCCATGAAGGCATATATAGACAACTGGAGATGGCAGGGCGTGCCATTTTATCTCCGGTCAGGCAAGAGGCTCAAGAGCCGATTCACCCAGATAACCATACAGTTCAAGAAGGTGCCTCACCTCATGTTCAAGGGCGTCTTCGAAGAGGAGATAGGCCCCAACGCCCTTATCATCAGGATACAGCCGGATGAGAGGATACAGCTCAAGTTCCACGCCAAGAACCCCGGTTCGAGGGTATGCCTCCGGGACGTCGTAATGGACTTTTCCTACCTGTCTGGCTACGAGGGCATAGCTCTCGACGCCTACGAGAGGGTCCTGATGGACTGCATGACGGGCGACAAGATGCTCTTTGTCAGGAGGGACGGCATGGAGCTCAGCTGGGAATGGCTCGCTCCGGCACTCGAATTATCGGAGAGGAAGGGGCCTTACAGGCCGGACCTCTTCCTCTACAGGGCCGGGAGCTGGGGGCCTGTAGAGGCCGAAAGGTTCATCGCGAGCGACGGGAGGGCATGGGTGAACTATGAAAAATAGGCTCATACTCGCAGGCGATATCGGCGGCACAAAGACCTATATGGCCCTCTATGAGCTCGCGGGAGATACCTTGAGGCTCCTGAGAGAAATGGCCTTCGCAAACAGGGGTTACAAGGGCCCTGCCGAGATATTCCGCGAGTTCCTTCAGAGTGGCGAGGCAAGGAATATCGCCTCTGCCGCGCTGGGCATAGCATGCCCCATAACAGGCGATATCTGCAGGCTTACGAACCTCCATTGGCTGGTGGACAGGGCCAGGCTTCAACAGGAGTTCGGGATCAAAAGCCTTGAGCTCATAAACGACCTTGCCGCAATAGGCTGGGGAGTGAAGCTGCTGCCGGATAAGGACCTTCATCTGCTTCAAAGAGGCAGGCCGTCTCAAGGCAATGCCGCCCTTATCGCGGCAGGCACCGGGCTCGGCGAGGCCATAATCTTCTGGGACGGCAAGGCGTACCATGCCTCCGCGTCAGAGGGCGGCCATACGGACTTCGCACCGCGCAATCCAGTCGAGATAGAGCTCCTCCAGTTCCTCATGCGCAAGTACGGCCGGGTGAGCTATGAGAGGATAGTCTCAGGGCCGGGCCTCGAGAACGTATATGAGTTCGTAAGGTCAAGGGGCGGGGCAGAGACAGAGCGTCTCAAAAAAAGGTTCGAGGCAGAGGGTATCGCGGCCGTTGTCTCTGACGAGGCGATGAACGGCACGGACGAGGGCTGCATGAAGGCCCTCGATATCTTCCTGTCGGTCTACGGCGCTGAGGCAGGCAACCTCGCATTGAAGTCCCTCGCGCTCTCCGGCGTCTATGTAGGGGGCGGAATAGCCCCGAAGGTGCTGAAGGCGCTTTCATCCGGCAGGTTCCTCGATGCCTTCAGGGACAAGGGCAGGTATAAGAGTCTCATGTCGCACATCCCGGTCAAGGTGATATTGAACGACAGGACGGGCCTAATGGGCGCTGCCCGGTACGCCGCGAGCCTTATAGATGGAACGGCGATAAAGGCCGTCTCAGGCATGGGCAGAGGGTGATGGCCAAAAGGCGGCTTGTTGTTTGCGCTGACATGAGCAAGCTCACGAGGGCCGCGTCAGATATCTTCGTTGGGTCATTCCGCGCCGCTCTTAAAAGACAGGGCTTTTTCACTGCCGTGCTCTCAGGCGGCAGCACTCCGGTCGAGCTGTACAGGCTCCTTGCCTCGCCTGAATACGCCGGAAAGATAGACTGGGCATCGACGCATCTCTTCTGGGGAGACGAGAGGTGCGTGCCCCCTGAGAGTGAAGAGAGCAATTTCAGGTCAGCCAGCGAGGCGCTCCTTCAGAAGATAGACATCCCGGCCAGGAACGTACACCGCATAAGGTGCGAGCTCTCCCCGGAGCAGGCAGCGGCAGGATACGAAGAAGAGATAGGGGCCCTCTTCGGCATTGCGCCTGGAGAGCTGCCCGTGTTCGACCTCGTGCTCCTCGGCATGGGCGCTGACGGGCATACCCTTTCGGTTTTCCCGGATACAGAGGCGAGCGCAAGCCCCAAGGGACTTGTGATGGCTAACTACGTCTCCAGGC
>CAZDUP010000119.1:0-7585 GCA_964508625.1 uncultured Thermodesulfobacteriota bacterium | reverse complement strand
CTTGTCTCCGAAGCGCGCCACAACCTCAAGCGCCCTTTCGACCACGCCAGGGTCCTGGTGCTTCAATGTCTGCACGAGCGGGCCGAGGAGCCTTGAGTCCCTGAACCCTGCGAGGGCCTCGACCACGGCCCTTACGACGACAGGGCTTGAGTCCTTTAACGAATCGACAAGCGCCGGCAGCACCGAGGTATCCCCCATCATGCCAAGCGCCCTGGCTGCAGCGGCACGCACGTCCTCTGATTGGTCCTTCAATGCCTGAGTGAGGACCGCCGCAACGCGCGGGCCGCGAAGGTCTGAGAGCGCGTAGATGACCTTTACCTTCTCAAGCATGGGGCCTGACTCTACCTTCTTTGCGAGGGCATCGAGCCTCTCTCTCGCGTCGAGCTTCTCAAGCGCCTCTGCAGCCGCCTTCTTCACCTCAGGGTCAGCGTCCTTGAGCGCGGCCAGCAATATTTCCTTCCGTTTGTTCATGGATAACCTATATCAAAACGCTCATGAAGTTGCAAGGGCTTCTGCCCACTTCCTGAAATCCTCGACAGCCCTTGCAGCCTGCTTCTCCCTCCGGTCCTTTCCCTTGAGCGGCGGAAGCAGGCCCATGTTGGCGTTCATGGGCGAAAATTGTCCCTGACACCCGGAGACATGCCTCATGAGCGCGCCTGACATTGCGGTCTCAGGCGGGCATACGGTTGGCTGCCCATGTGAGCAGCGCAGGGCGTTTATCCCGGCGAGCGCGCCTGACATCGTGGACTCGCAGTAGCCCTCGACCCCCGTTATCTGCCCGGCGAAAAAGATACCGGCATGGTCTTTCAACTCCTGGGCTTGCGTCAGGAGCCCTGGAGAGTTGATGAAGCTATTTCTGTGGAGCTTACCGAGCCTCGCGAACTCGGCGTTCTTCAACGCCGGTATCATCCTGAATATCCTCTTCTGCTCAGTGAAGGTGAGGCGCGTCTGAAAGCCGACCATGTTATAGAGCGTGCCCTCGGCGTTCTCGCACCTGAGTTGCACGACGGCAAAGGGCCTCTCGCCTGTCACAGGATGACGGAGCCCGACCGGACGCATGGGACCGAAGAGGAGCGTCTTCATGCCCCTTTGAGCCATGACCTCTATGGGCATGCATGCCTCGAAGCTCGCCATATCCTCGAACTCGTGGATGCGCGCGGTGTCGGCCTTTATGAGCTCGGCGTAGAAGGCATTGTACTCTGCCTCTGTCAAAGGGCAGTTTACGTAATCGTCAGAGCCCTTGCCATAGCGCGAGGCCTTGAAGGCCGATTTCATATCTATGCTCTCGGCATATACTATGGGCGCGACCGCGTCGTAGAAGTTGAGGTTCCTGCCCACAAGACCCTCTATGGCCGCGGCGAATGCGTCAGAGGTGAGAGGACCAGTGGCGATGACCACCGGCCGCCCTGCCGGAAGCTCCTTCATCTCTCCCCTTACGATCTCCACGCCAGCCCCGATGAGAGCTTCGGTGACGAAACTGGAGAACTTTCCCCTGTCAACGGCAAGCGTCTTTCCCGCTGGCACGCGGCTCGCGTCAGCAGCCTTCATGATCAGCGAGTCAAGGAGGCGCAGCTCCTCCTTGAGCACGCCAGAGGCGTTCTCAAGGCCCTCTGATTTGAGAGAGTTGCTGCATACGAGCTCGGCAAGGCCCTCCATCGAGTGCGCCGGAGAGAACCTCTCAGGCTTCATCTCGCGGATAAGCGCCCTTCCACCGAGCCTCGTGATCTGCCAGGCAGCCTCAGAGCCGGCGAGCCCTCCTCCTATTACCGTTATCACATCGTCCATATCAGGACATCTTAAGCCCCGCGCCTGATATCTTCAAGCATAATCGCCCTTGCGTGCGCGCTTGCGGGCAGCCCCTTTTTATGATAGGTTCTGAGAATGAAAAAACGGGCGCACCTCCTCATAACCGGCCTTGTGCAGGGCGTTTCCTACCGCGCAAGCACGGTCGAGGCTGCGAGGCGGCACGGCTTGTCAGGCTGGGTCAAGAACAACCCCAATGGCTCTGTCGAAGCAGTGGTTGAAGGAGACGAGGAGGCCGTCAAGCTGCTTATCGAATGGTGCAGAAAAGGCCCGCCGCTCGCGCGCGTGGAAGACGTGCTCGTGAGCTGGGAGCCCTTCAAGAACGAGTTCGACGACTTCATGGCGCTTACGCGCTACACGGCATACTGATATGAATATAAAAAAAGTAGCTTTGATTTTATCGATATTCGCGGCCGCATACGGCTGCACGCCAAAGCCCAAGGCAGGCTACCTTGTGCCTGACAGCAAGGGGCCGGCAGGGTACGAGGCCATCGCGGGCTCTGGCGTCATTCAGAACGAATCCATGAGGCTCGCCGCGAGCCAGGTAAGAAAGGGAGAGGAGACGGCCTCGCTTCTCGCATTCCTCCTCGAGAAGGACTACGTGATCATGAACCTCTCGATAGAGAACCTTTCAGACAAGGATATCATATACAAGCCCAACCTCACGGCAATAGACAACGACGCCTATGATTTCCTGAGGCCCCTTGACTACACGGACCTCTATGACTTCGGCGACATGAAAGGGCTCGATGCCATAAGGCACAGGTTCTACGACCTCGACTCAACGCTAAAGCCCGGCCAGCAGGTCAAAAAGCTCCTCATCTTCAGGCCCCTTTCCAAAAACGTAAAAAAGGCCGTCCTCAGGATAGACGACCTTTACATCGGCACGGATTACACACGTGTATTGATGCCGTTCGTATTCAAGACTGAGAAGTAAAGCGCTGCCAAAGCCAGTACCGATTGCAGTTTGCAAAACTTGGACCCGCTGAATCTACGGCGCGTATTCCTTTACCTTCTCGGTAGTCTTATCGACCGTCTTTTTTGTCTTGCTCACGGTCTTGTCAAATGCCTCTTTCGCGTCCCCTGCCTTCTCCTTCACTGTCTCGGCAGTATCCTTTACCGCCTCTTTCGCCTCATCAGCGGTGCGCTTGAAGCTCTTCTCGTACTTCTCAAGCCTCTCGCCAGCCTGCTCTGTCTTGCTGCCTATGAGCTTCAGGTAACCCGGCCCGCCGAAATACAGGAACGCGCCGAGCGCGATTATGCCGATGGCCAATCCTATCAGGAATTTTTTCATTTCCCCTCTCTCTCCTTCTTCTCCTTTATTGCGAGTGCTTCCCTGTAGACCTCGGACCTCGGGAGGTCAAAGTCCTTTGCTATAGCCTTTACCGCGTCGTTGAGCTTTGCGCCGGATTCGATAAGCCCTGCGAGCGCAGGCCTGAAATCCCCCTTTGCCCGCTCCTCGGTCCGGACAACTACGGTTATCTCTCCTTTTATCTCCCTATCTGAAAGCGCGGCAATGGCTTCGCTCACGGTTCCCCTCAACACCTCTTCGTGCATCTTGGTCAATTCGCGGCCAATTACGACCCGTATATCGCCGAGCTCTTCGACCAGCGCCTCGAGCGTGGCCTTTATACGGTTCGGCGACTCGTGGAATACGTATGTGGCCGCTTCAACGGATAACCCCCTGAGGAGCGCCCTCAGGTGCGATTGCTTCTCAGGCAGGAATCCCAGGAATGTGAACCTGTCCGTCGGCAGGCCGGAGACGGACACGAGTGATATTACCGCCGAGGGGCCGGGAATGGAGACCACCTCGACAGAATTCTCGATTGCGAGCTTCACAAGCCTGTAACCCGGGTCTGATATGCCGGGTGTTCCAGCGTCGGAGACGAGCGCGATGTCAGCGCCTTCCAGCAATCGCTCGACAAGGCCCTTAGCCTTCTCTCTCTCATTATGCTCGTGATAGCTCGTCAGCTGAGTCGCAATGCCGTAATGGTCGAGGAGCTTTTTAGTGTGCCTGGTGTCCTCTGCCGCTATGAGGGCCGCTTCCTTCAGCACCCTCAGGGCGCGCAGGGTCATGTCCTCGAGGTTGCCGATGGGGGTAGCGACGACAAAGAGCCTGCCGCTCATTTGCGCCTCTCGAATACGTAGGCAGATGCGAACGTGAAGGCCACCGCGAAGAGGGATATGAACGCGAGGTCAGCCCATATCGGGAACTCGGCCACGAGCCTGCCGTGGCCAGGGAGGATTACGTGCTTGAAGGCATCTACGCCGTAGCAGAGCGGGTTTATGAAGGCGAATACCTTTATGTAAGACGGCAGAGAGCCGACCGGATAGAGCGCGCCGCTCAGGAAAAACATCGGCAGCACTATGAAGTTCATGATGACGTTGAAGCCCTCGAGGGAAGTAAGAAACGATGCGATAAAGAGGCCCAGCGCCGTAATGGCGAGCGCTACGAGGAACATGAGGACCACCATGATGAAGAACTCTGTTATGCCCACGTCAAGCCCGAGGAGCGGCGCTATGAGGAGAAGGGCCGCGCCCTGGAATACCGAGAGCGCGGTGCCGGAGAGGAGCTTGCCGAATACTATGGTGACCCTGGAAACGGGCGCGACGAGCATCTCGCGCAGAAACCCGAACTCCCTGTCCCATACAACCGAAATTGTGGAAAATACCGAGCTGAAGAGGATGGTCATGCCCACGATGCCGGGCAGTATGAACTGTATGTACTGGACGCTGTCGTCGGTGTCGATGAGCCTGGTGAAGCCCGAGCCAACGATGAAGAGCCAGATAAGGGGCCTCGCGGCCGTGACTATGAGCCTGCCCTTCTGCCTGAAGAACCTCTTGAACTCGCGGAGCGTGATGACGTATATGGCCTTGTACGAAAGCATCATCCCCTCTGCCTCGGCGCGGCCTGATATTCCCTTATCTCCCGGCCCGTGAGGTTTATGAAGACGTCTTCGAGGCTCGGCCTCTTGAGGTTCACGGAGACTATGCCAATATCAAGCCTCTCGAAGAGCCTCGGTATGAACTTCTCCCCTGACTCGACCATCAGGGCCAGCCCCCCCTCAATGCGCCTCGGCTTAACGCCGAACTTCACCTCTATCTCGCCGGCGGCGCTTGCGTCGTCAGCGGTCTTAAGGTAGATGGTGTCGCCCTTGAGCCCGCGCTTCAGTTCATCGGGGCTGCCGAACGCGATTATTTTGCCCCTGTCGATTATCGCTATCCTGTCCGAGACCTCTGCCTCGTCCATGTAATGGGTGGTCACGAAGACCGTATTCCCCTCGCTCTTCTTGAGCTTCTGTATGAACTCCCAGACGTGGCTCCGGGTCTGCGGGTCGAGCCCCAATGTCGGCTCGTCGAGGAAGAGCACCTTTGGCCTGTGCAGCAGGCCGCGGGCTATCTCGAGTCTTCTCTTCATGCCGCCTGAGAACTTCTTTACGACATCGTTCCTCCGCTCGGAGAGGCCGACGACATTGAGTATCTCGTCTATCCGCTCCTCTGCGAGGCGTTTTTCCATATTGTACATGTAGCAGTGGAACTTGAGGTTTTCGTAGGCGGTGAGCTCGTTGTCGAGAGTGACCTCCTGGAAGACGAGGCCTATGGAGGAGCGCACCATGTGCGCGTCGCGCTTGCAGTCGTACCCGTTGACGATAGCGCTGCCAGAGTCAAAGCCCAGCAGGGTGCAGAGGATGTTGATGGTGGTGGTCTTTCCCGCGCCGTTCGGGCCGAGAAAGCTGAACGTCTCTCCCTCGGCCACCTCGAAGGAAACGCCCCTCACGGCCTCTGTGCCGTTGTACCTCTTTACGAGGTCCTCTACCTTTATGATAGCCATTTTTCCAAAATGGAATGCATCCGGCGGATTATATCATAAGTCCGGTTGATTTCAGCAATGCCGAATGAGGGAGTGAGGGTGGCCTATTTGCAGGCCTTTATGGAAAAGCTGAAGGTCGAGCCTGCGCCCGGCGTGCTCTTTACGTTGAGCTTGCCGTTGTGGCCCTGTATGATGTGCTTTACTATCGCCAGGCCCAGGCCCGTGCCGCCGAGCTCGCGGCTCCTGGCCTTGTCCACCCTGTAGAAGCGCTCGAATATCCTAGGCATGTCGTCAGCCGGTATTCCTATGCCGGTGTCCTTCACGTCCACCCGCATCTCGTTCCTGTCCTTTTGGACCGTGACCGTTACGCTCCCGCCAGAGTGCGTATACTTTATGGCGTTGTCGAGGAGGTTCACGAGCACCTGCTCGAGCCGGTCATGGTCGCCCAATGCCTTTGGAAGTCCCTCTGCTATGACGGATGAAAGGGTTATGTCCTTGTCTCTGGCCTGCTTCTGGAAGCCGGGCATAATCGCGTCCACCAGTTCCTTCAGGTCTACGGGCGCGGAGACTATGGTCATCTGGTGTGATTCAAGGCGTGAAAGAGTCAAGAGGTCGTCTATGAGACGCGACATCCTCGTGGAGTGCCTGTCAATGACGCGGAGGAACTCTCTTAGCGTCTCCCTGTCGTCCATGCCGCCGTCAAGGAGCGTCTCTGAATAGCCCTTTATCGAAGCCAGCGGGGTGCGGAGCTCGTGAGAGACGTTTGCGACAAAGTCCTTCTTTATCGTCTCGAGCCTTTTTTCCTCGGTCGTGTCCTGGAGAAAAAGGAGGAGGCTGAAATCCGCCTTCTCCTTTATGGGTACGAGCCTCACGTTGAAGGACTTGGACCGCTCGCTTATCTCGACGTTCTCAGGGCTGCCGCGGCGCTTTTCCAGGAACGCGCCTATCTTCTTCGAAAGGGCCTCGTTCTTGATTATCCCGGCCACAGGCTTGCCTTCCACGCCGCCGTGCACGGGGAAGGCCTTCAGAAAAGAAGGGTTGGCGTAGAGGGCATTGCCGCCCTTGCCGAGCACGAGCACCCCGCTCCTCATCTCCCGCGCTATAGTCTCCAATATCAGGGTCTTTCCCAACCTCTATTCCTCCCTGAACCTGTAGCCCACGCCCCTTATGGTCTCTATGTAGTCTCCGGCAGTGCCCAGCTTCGCCCTGAGCCTCCTAACATGGGTATCGACCGTCCTCGGTATCACGTAGCAGTCGCGGCCCCATGCCCTGTCCAGGATGACGTCCCTGCTGAGGACCCTGCCCCTGGCCTGCATCAGCTCGGCAAGGAGCTTGAACTCTGTCGTGGAGAGCTCTACAGCCTTGCCCGCGACCAGCACCTTGTGCCTCGACGGGTCTATGGAGAGTTCCTTATAGCTTATCCTCTCCCCTGTTTCAGCCTCGGGATGCTCGGAAGTCCGCTTGAGCACGGCCTTGACCCTGAGAATAAGCTCCCTCGGGCTGAAGGGCTTTGTTATGTAGTCCTCGGCGCCGAGCTCGAAGCCGATTATCTTGTCTATTTCCTCGCCCTTGGCAGTAAGCATGATTACTGGTATGGCTGCCGTGGCGTCGAGCGACTTGAGCCTTTTCAAGACCTCGGTGCCTTCCATGTCAGGAAGCATGATGTCGAGGAGCACGAGGTCGGGCCTGTGCGCCCTGGCCGCCTCTATGGCCTCGGGGCCGTCCCTGGCCTCGAGCACCTTGAACCCGGCCTTTCTCAGGTTGTACTCAAGAAGGGTCAGTATGTCGGACTCGTCGTCCACGACGAGTATCCTTGCCTGGTTAGCCTTCCGCAACTATGAGTTCCCTCACCTTTTCCTCTATGTCGTCCCTGACCCTCTGCATCACCTGCCAGGACTTGCCGAGCGGGTCGTCTATATTCCAGTCTATATTATTTCCCTTGTATGACGGAGGGCATATATCGTCTGCCGG
>CAZDUP010000118.1:4303-7671 GCA_964508625.1 uncultured Thermodesulfobacteriota bacterium | reverse complement strand
CCCTTTGGAAAAGGGGGAAGAGCTCTGAACCCCTCTTTTCTAAAGAGGGGCATGGGGAGATTAGTTCTGTAGCGTTGCGCCTTCCAACCCAACAAAAAAGAGTCTCTCTTCGGATCATGTTGGGTTACGCTCCGCTAACCCAACCTACAAGACTGCATAAGGCCTCTTTATGGGCTATTCTCCAAACGTTTAGCTATAATATCTACAAGCGAGGCCCATCACTCACCTATAGCCACGCCGAACAAGCTCAATCGCCCGGCAAGGGAGGAACAGACCCATGAAGCATACGCGCATCATCGTCAACCAGTACGGCGGGCCGGATGAGCTTCGGGTGGTCGAGGAAGAGCTCCCTGAGCCAAAGGCCGGTGAAGTACGGGTAAAGGTGCAGGCAGCGGGTGTTTCCCTGCCGGACGTGATGATGCGCGAGGGCATCCACCCTGAGACGCCAAAGCTGCCCTACACGCCGGGCTGGGACCTGGTCGGCGTGGTGGACAAACTCGGCGATGGTGTCACTGGAATAGGACCGGGCCAGATAGTCGCCGCGCTGCCCATAACCGGCTCGTACGCGGAGTTCGTCTGTCTGCAGCAGCGCGAGCTTGTTCCGGTGCCAGCGGGGCTGGACCCTGCCGAGGCCGTGAGCCTGGTGCTCAATTACGTGACCGCCTTTCAGATGATGCACCGTTCAGCCAAAGTCAGGCAGAAACAACGCGTATTGATACACGGCGCGGCGGGCGGGGTCGGCACCGCGCTATTGCAGCTCGGACGCGTTGCCGGGCTTGAGATGTACGGCACCTGCTCATCAAAATCAGCGCAGGCCGTATCCGGCATGGGCGCTGTCCCTATCGATTACCAGAAGCAGGACTTCGTGAAAGAGATTCAGCGACTCACTGGCGATGGCGTGGACGCGGTCTTTGACGGCATCGGCGGCGCGCATATCTGGCGTTCGCGCAAGGCCCTGCGGCGCGGCGGAAAGGTCGTGGCTTATGGCCTTACAGGCTCGCTCAGCGGCGGGCGGCTGCCTCATGGGCGTTCAGGCGGCCGCCATCGTTTTCGCGAGATACGTATCTTCGGATTGTACATTGCCGCAGGCTGGGTCATGCCGGGCCGGAGAAGGGTCGTCCCCTACAGCATCCAGTGGCTAAAGAGGCTCAAGCCGGAAATGTTTCGAGAGGACCTGCTTACGCTTCTGGACCTTCTTCAACAAAAAAAGATAAAGCCGCTCATCGCAGGGCGGCTTCCACTTATTGAGGCAAGGCAGGCGCAGGAGCTCTTGGGCAAGGGTGGCGTGACAGGAAAGATAGTGCTCGTGCCTGAAAGGTCGTCGTCTGCGTGAGAAACTTCGTGGGCTTTGCGCATTAATCCAGCACACAAAATACTCTCCTCAATTTGTTGGGTTACGCTTCGCTAACCCAACCAACCTGCCTGAATTCATGAGATTGCTTCGCTACGCTCGCAATGACAACTGCTAATCTCCCCTGCCCCTCTTTAGAAAAGAGGGGTTGACCGCTGCCGAATTCCCCGTTTTCTAAAGTGGGACAGAGGGCGACTATCAATTGGCGGGCGCAGCCCGCCCTACTTCTGCAAATTGACAATTCGCTTCAAGAGATGTAAATTCCTCTATATCGCGCAATGACTGGAATACGGGAATAGAATGAGCCAGAAGACCATAGACACAGACGACTGCATCTGCCGCCTTGCCCGGCCCGGGGACGTGCCGGAGATGGCTGATCTTTTCCTTAAGACGGTTGCCGACTTTTACGCCCGCAATAACATCTCGATGGCAGTGCCGCCCCGCCAGGTCGTGATCAACGCATACGAGCACGTACGCTCATCCGGCATTTTTCATGTCGCGGCGTCTAATGGACGGATAACAGGTATCTCAGGAGCCGTAGTACGAGATAACATCTGGTATCTGTCCGCCTTCTGGGTCGATCCAGGGCTTCAAGGGCGCAATATCGGCATGCCTCTCCTGAGGGAGACCTTGAGCGCAGGTGAAAAAGCCGGGGCGAATGTCTTTTGCACCTGGTCATCCATAGACCTTGCGGCAATGGTCTCTTATATGAAATCAGGGATGATTCCGGCCTACGAGATACTGCAGTTCGGGGGAACTCCCAAGCGCATCCCCGCCCTGCCGTCAGGCTATGAAGCCACTCCGCTCGAGAAGCCTGCGGCATTGGAACTGGACCATATCGTGCGAGGCGCCAGGCGCGAGATCGACCACGACCACTGGGCTGGAAATCCCGCGGTACTCCGGAAACAGGTGCTTCGGAAGGGGAAATTCGTGGGTTACTACTACATCAACCACGGCATGATAGGACCTGTTGCATGGAGCGATGGAAATGATGCCGGGGCTGTGATGTCGTTTGCGTTCAATGAGGCCGCAAAGACCTCTCCGGAGATACGTATCGCGGTCCCGAGCCTAAATCATTTTGCCCTGAATCTGGCCCTGGGATCAGGGCTTCGCCTTACGACTTTCTCACATTTCTGCACCACCTCGCCATTTGGCCGCATGGAGCAGTACCTGCCATCAGGGCCGTCGCTATATTGATACCCTGTGCGGGTCAATTTTGCCGCCCTCTCCGAGATTCTTCGCTTCGCTCAGAATGACAACAAAGCAAGCCCGCCCTGCTTCCTTTTGCTGCGCGGCGCACCCTGCTATTCTCATCAACGGATATTTTTTACCAGCTTCATCAGGTCTGATCTCGTACCCATGACCACCTTCGGCATCTTGAGAGGGTCGAGCCATTTCATTATCTTGAGGATGTCTTCCTCGCTCATCGCCACGCAGCCCAGCGTCCCTTTTCCGGGGCCGCGCCATATGTGGAAGAATATCGCGCTGCCGCGGCCTGCAACTGGCGGCCCGGTGTTGTACTCGATGACTATCCCGTACCTGTAGAGGCCGTCGTCCCTTCTCATCTCCTCGAATGAGGCGGCCTTTGTCTCGCTCCTTTTCACGAGTGTGTTGTATTCATGCGACTTCGGGTCATTGACCCATACGTCCTCTTTCGTGACAGTGAAGTAATCCATCCCTGTCTCTTCAGGGCTGTAGCCAAAGGCGCGCCGCAGCTCGTAAATGCCGGTGGGCGACCTGCGGTCGCCTGTCCTCTTTTTGCCGGGCGGCGCGAACCCGGCCTCTCCTACATTTGCCGTGATGGGGCCGAAGGCCTCTTTCCATTTGCCCGGCGCTTCCTCCTCGAATGCATGGACTTTAGCCGCCACATTCGACCTTTTATTATTGACGACCAGCAGGACCTGCCTTGACCCCTTTTCCGCCAATCCAGGCAGTATCTTTTCCTTTACCCCGGAGGTAACGGCCCAGGATGGCCCGCAAGCCGCCAACGCAAGGAAGAAAACGAGGACAACGGTCA
>CAZDUP010000118.1:0-4293 GCA_964508625.1 uncultured Thermodesulfobacteriota bacterium | reverse complement strand
TACCGATTTAGAGTCTCTGAAGAGTATCTTTTAAGGAGGACACAAGAAAATGGATTGTCAAACCCATCCTTGTAACCTCGATTACATAAGTTCGGCTCAGGAAGCGCTATTCTTTAGCGAGACGCAAACTCGCATTCCCGGCGTAGCGGGGCATTACTTTTGAATCAAGCTTTGGGTTACATCTACCGATAAGAGACCAAGCTCTCTCTGACATGGGCCGGGTCCTGGCCTGGCTGGGCAGGCGGGCAAAAAAATTGAAAGGGGCTGCATAAAGATGCAAGTCACACAGACCGAAGCAAAATACCTCGACCTCTCTATCCCGAAAAAGATCCTTTTAGGCCTCCTCTTCTCGCTCATGTTCCTGCTTCCCATCCTGTCATACGCCTCTTAAGGCCTGACAGACAAAAAAACACCCCCTCCGAATACTGCCGGAGGGGGTATGGGAAAGGCGGCCAGACGGCATGGCCCGCCTTACGCGCTCATCGCCTTCTGCACCTTCTCGTAGTAGGCGGTCCCGTCTACATTGAGGCTTCCGCGATAATACCGGGCAATGCCCTCCTCATACCCGTAGCGCTTTATATAATGTGACAATATGTAAGAGCCTGCCCTGATGTTGTTGTCGATGTCGAAGAGCGTGCCTTCGATGCCAATCTCTTTTTTCCAGAAGGGCATAACCTGCATGAGGCCCTGCGCCCCTCTGGGGCTCACCACTGACACCCTGCCGCTCGACTCGACCTTAATGACCGCCACGATGAGGTTGGGCGATAGATCGTACTCGCTGCTGTACTTCAGGACCGCGCCTCCTATCTCGTGTATCTGGCTGGCGGTAAGGGACGGGTTATATGACGCGACCTGGCTGCCCCAAAAGAGCCTCTCTGTCATCAGCTTCGCCACCTCGCGCCTTTCATCTGACAGGCCCTCTTCAGGCAGGGCGGTCACATTCATCTTCTTCATTATCCCTGCCACTGCCGCGAAGCCCGGCTGCGCGAACATGGCCATTGCAAGCGCCAGCACGAGAACTGCCGCCGAGAGCCGTTTTTTGCCATCGCATGCAAGACCCATGAAGCCCGGAAAAAGCGCCCTTCCCATAAGCTGGCTGACTTGCGTCTTCCTTATCATATCCCGCTCCTTTTCATACTTCTGGATTTCAGGATGAAGCTCTTGATTCCGAGTACAGGAACGGTATACGTATCTTAAGCAAGGAACGCCTGGCTCTCCTTTCTTTTCTTCCGGCTATCCAATCCACAAACCTGTCGAAGGACGTCTTCTCGACGATGTATAGCTTGCGGTCATGGACGACGACCTTCTCATTGGGCTTCAGCTCTTCCCTGATGAACGCCAGCGTGGCGGCTATGTGGTTCGGGATGTCGCCCTCATCCGCGTATTCCCGCTGATGATAGTCCGGGATGTACTGCGCGCGCCCTGGCGTGGTAGCTGAGATTATGATGGGTTCTCTTTTCATGCTCTTTCACCTCCGGCGTTATTGCCTGGATCAGTTTTTTGGATCTTGTGACAGCTGCTATTCCGGCGTCCCTGCCATGTGCGTTCCGCAGAAGCCGCAGACCGCGTTCTCGCTTTCAAGCGCGAAGAACGCCTTCGCGCATATCGGGCATATCCTTATTGCCGCGCAGTGCTCTTCTGTTTCCCTGGTCTGGCCCATTTCGTTCTTTCGGGTCCTCGGTAAGATGTGACTTATGTTACAGATGCCGCCCGGCCCCGGCAATCCTGCATAGGTATGAAATACGGGTAAAAGATATTAATGCCGAATCCGTACCTCAGGCCCCTGAAACCGGACAAGGGACCAGGACTTCGGTATTAATACCTTTGTTTTTTTGAAAGGAATTTAATGACTTGGGTGATGCCGCTCTGTGGAATCGGATAAGGCGTTTGGTATGGGAGAAAAAGGGATGCGGGTCTTAGCCGCGGTGAGGACGTATCTGGTTCATCTCGTCTGTTTTGATGGCATAGCTTATGAGCTCGCTCCTTGCCTTCATGTTGAGCTTCTGGAAGATTCGTGTGATGTGCGTCTTTACGGTCGTCTCGGTTATGTTGAGCCTGTGCGCTATCTCCTTGTTGCGAAGGCCCTTGCCGATGAGCGTGACGATGTCCCTTTCCCTCGATGAAAGGGACGCGTTCTTTTCGCCGTTGATGGAGTTTATGCCGTGGAGTATGCTCTTCACCGTGCTCTTGTCCAGCCAGACCTCGCCCCGGTGCACGGCCTTTATGGCCTTCTTGAGGAGGGCCGGGGAGGACTTGCTCATCAACACCCCGCTTATCTTCTTATGCAGCACGGCTGAGACGAGGTTCTCCCTGCCGCAGCAGGTGTCCACAAGCAGTATGTGGTGCTTCTTGCCGTCGCCGAGGGTCTCGGAAAGGCTGTTGTAGAGGGATATGAAATCGGTGAGGACCACGCTCTCAAGGCACTTTTCCATGTCCGAGCGCGAGAGGACGTGCCCTGGCTCGATCACTGCAGAGACCTCCAATTCAGGGTCGCCTGCGAGCAACCTTCCAATGCCGTCTGAGAAAAGACTGTTACTGAACGCGAGAGATACTTTGATTTTCATGATATTTTCAACTTTTTCACAACATCTTATCGGTCAGCCTACAGAAAAATTAACCAAAAGCAAAGGGCCTAAGTCACGCCCGGCAAAAAAATCCCCCGTTTTCAGGGAGTTACGGGGGATTTTTACAGGGCGTAGAAGTCAATCTCCATGCCCCTTTTGGCAGCTCCATTTACCACGGGATCACCAGAAACCCCAGGAGCATTGTCAGAACGAGCGCGGCCACGACCGCGAGATAGACCTCGTCCGCGTGCCTGAATTCCTTGTCTTTCCAATCGAATATCTTGGTCGCGAACGGCATGATTTTCGCCTCCTTCCGGCAGCTTAAAGCATCTACATACATTATATCGCTTTAAAGCACGCGGCGGGGGGAAGGCGCCTGTATCACTGCCAGCGCGGCAGACCCTCATTTTTGCAGGATTATTTCATATGTCTCAGACTGCCTGGCCGGGCCGCTTTGCACCTCTCTCTTGAAATAGGCCCTCTTTACCCAGCCCTGCGCCAGTTCCAGCTCATGCTCGCTCGCGTCGCTTATGTCCATGACCGGGACCTCAAAATCAGCCGGGAGAGGTCTGCCGCTCTGCTCAGCCGTTTTTTTCAGGAATTCATATACCAGGGCCGAGGTCTTTTCCCTGTCCATCATCTGACCCGTCACTATCTTGCAGTGGTCGCGCTGTTGATCGAGCTCCGTCATCGTTATCTCGATCCTTGCAGGGACCGGCTCGCCGCCGAGGATATTCGGCAGATGCGTGTCGGCCGTTATCTTTTCGTTCAGCGTGTATTCGGCCCCATAGGGCGAGTGATAGATGTTGATGTCCTTGAGGGTGCTCTCGATGCTCTCTTTAGACGAGTATATGCCCTTTACCTGGGCCACGACCGCCTTCATCACGTCCTTCTCGATGCCGGGCTGCTTCTCCAGCATCTCGAGTCCCTTGAAAAGATGCGCCTGCACCTCCTTCCAGTTGAGCAGTTCCGTGAACGAGCCCATCTCGTCGGTCCTGTACAGCACCCTGAGGCCGTTCGACATCTCGTACAGGCGCGACATCAGTGGATTGCCACCTTGAGCTGCCATGTTCTCATAGGTCCATTCGACGGTATAGCTATCTTCAGTCTCATCCAGGACGCGAAGCGTGACGTCATAGGAGGCGCCTTCTTTGGTGAGCTTGCCGTTTACGTCCTTGTCCTTGCTCATCCTTACCGACAACCTTTTGGTGTCGCCCTTTTTCCAGTAGCCCACCACCGTTGCCGTCGTGCCGGTCACCCTGTTCTGGGCGTACGCGCCAGACGAAGCGAGCAGCAGGGCGCATGCAAAGATCACAACAAAGGCGAAAAATGTCTTGTTTTTCACGGTCGCTCCCCTTTATACAGGATATTCGAGCACTGAATCGCTTATCGGCGGATTTTGGGGAAACTTTATTGTTAACCGCCCCGGACGAACGGCCCCGAACTATAGTTCTGGATTTCCGCAGGCCAGATAACCTATAATGGTCAAGGCTTTTATACCAAATCCGGGCACCACCCACAGGAGAAGAACCATGCGCGGCAGCATACTTTTTTCAACAATTCTGGCCTTTCTGCTCGTTACGGCCTCATACGCCTTTGCCGTGGACCACAGCGGCACTGTCCTCGAGACCGCTGCAGGCGGGGGCTATACATACATAAAGGTAAAAGAGGGAGCGAGCACCTTCTGGGTAGCCGGTCCGCAGACCCAGGTGAAAAAGGGCGCCACGGT
>CAZDUP010000117.1:0-7687 GCA_964508625.1 uncultured Thermodesulfobacteriota bacterium | reverse complement strand
AGAGGGGCTTACAATGAGGGAAGCGACCAACGAGCTTACGATGCTGGTAACTGGCATATACGGCCACGAGCTGCCCAAACAGCACGGCGCGCCGTTGAGGCTCGTCACACCCTGGAAGTACGGCTTCAAGAGCATAAAGTCCATTGTACGCATCGAGTTCACTGACGAACAGCCAGCCACATTCTGGAATACCGTGGCGCCTGACGAGTACGACTTTTTCGCCAACGTAAACCCGAAGGTGCCGCACCCGAGGTGGTCGCAGGAGACGGAAAAGATAATCGGCACTGACGAGGAGCGGCAGACCATCCTCTATAACGGCTATGGGGAGTTTGTTCAGGATATATACAAGAAGACGGGATAGACCTACTTTTCCAGCGGCTTTAGATACTTCTTGAACCACCGGGCCGCGAGGCTCGCCACCTCTTCGAGCGCGCCAGGCTCCTCAAAAAGGTGCGTTGCGCCTGGCACTATGACCATCTCCTTTTCAGCCTTTATCCTCTCGTAAGCCGCCCTGTTGAGCTCTATTACCAGATCATCCCTGCCGCCCACGACCAGAAGGGTCGGCGAGACGACCTTTGAGAGCGATTCCATGGCAAGGTCCGGCCTCCCTCCCCTTGAGACTATCGCGCCAATCAGATCGCCTGCCGTGGCAGCTGACTTGACCGCTGCAGCCGCGCCGGTGGATGCGCCGAAGTAGCCTATCCTCTTGCCGCTGGTCTCGTCATCATCCGCCAGCCAGCCAGTGGCCGCGTCAAGCCTCTCGGCCAGGAGGTCAATATCGAACCTGGTCTGGTAATCTATGTCCTCGTCACGCGTAAGGAGGTCCATCAGGAGCGTGCCGAGCCCGGCTCTCCGCAGCACCTGCGCCACGTAGTTGTTCCTCGGGCTGTGGCGCGAGCTGCCGGAGCCGTGGGCAAAGAGGACCACGCCTTCGGCCCCCTCGGGGATCGCGAGCGCGCCTTCGAGCCTCGCCCCGTTGGCAGGTATATGGACAAGCCTCTCTGTATTGTTCACCAGTCTCATCCTCAAGACCCGTTTGCAGCCCTGTTAACTTCGCCATCAGGTCAAGAGCCCCGATGGGCAGAATTCGCAAAACCGGTTTTGTGCTTTGCTAAAAGTATTGCCACAGGCAGGGGATATGTCAAGACGAGACCGTAACTGATGGGATTTTAAAGGAATAAGTCCTTACAGCTTGTTCAACCCGTTGAGAGCCGCCTCCTTGTAGGCGTCCGAAAGGGTCGGATAATTGAAGACGGCATCCTTGAAATAATCAATTGGCCCTCCGTAGCTCATGACAGCCTGGCCAACGTGTATGAGCTCGCCAGCCCTCTCGCCTACTATATGCACCCCGAGGAGTTTTCTCGTATTCCTGTCAAAGATGAGCTTGAGCATGCCGTGCGTGTCGCCTATTATCTGCCCCCTGGCGACCTCGTGGAAATAGGCGCAGCCTGTCTCATAAGGTATGCCCTTTAATGTAAGGCTCTCCTCTGTCTCGCCCACCATCGATATCTCGGGGATGGTATAGATGCCGTACGGGATATAGCCCGGCAGCTCGCAGGTTATGCCCTCCTTCTGAAGGGCATGGCAGACCGCGCGCCTGCCCTGCTCCATGGAGGTCGAGGCGAGAGACGGAAAGCCTATGACGTCGCCTATGGCATAGATGTGCGGTATCTCGGTCTGGAAGTTCTCGTTCACCGAGATAAGGCCCTTTGAGTCGGCCTTGAGCCCTATGGCGGACAGGTTCAGGATATCGGAGTTTCCCACCCTGCCCATTGTATAGAGGAGCTTCTCCGAAACAATGACCTTGCCGCTGCCCAAACGCGTGGCCACCCTGCCCGGCCCCTCGACCCTGATGCCGATGACCTCCTCATTGAGGCGCATGGTCACGCCTGAATGCCTCATCCAGTACATGAGGTTGGTGACTACCTCCTCATCGGCAAAGTTCAAAAGGCGCTGCTTCTTCTCGACGAGGCTCACCTTTACCCCGAGGGCCGCGAATATGCAGGCGTACTCGCAGCCGATGACGCCCCCGCCTATGACGGTCAGGTTCGACGGTATCCTGTCGAGCGAAAGTATCGTGTCGCTGTCATATATATGGGCAGAGTCGAACGGCACGTCCGAGGGCCTTGCAGGCCTCGATCCCGGAGCGAGTATTATAAAGTCGGCCCGGTACTCCTCGTTGCTGCTGCCGTCAGACTTCAGGACCATCGTGTGCTCGTCCACGAACGAGGCCGTGCCGTAGGCCACCTCCACCCTGTTCCTGCTGAACTGGTCGAGTATGACCTCCATCTGGGCGCGTGTGACCTCTGTCTTCCTGTGCAGGAGCTCGCTCAGGGTGACGTCGCGGTTCAATATGAGCTGCAGGCCGAATACGGCCCTCTGCTTGAAGCCTGAATATATGAGCGCCGTTTCCCTGAGCGTCTTGCTCGGGAGCGTACCCGTATGCAAGCCTGCGCCGCCCAGAAAGGGGCTCTTCTCGATTATGACGACCTTTTTGCCGAGCTTGGCTGCCTGGATCGCGGCCTTCTGCCCTCCCGGGCCAGAGCCGATTACCAGCACGTCGTATATTCTCATGCGTCTCCCGATGATCGCTTTGGCATTTCAGTATTATATCGTAAAGGAGGGTGGACTTCCGGGGATTTTTCAGGCCGGGAGCTGGCCTTACGGGCCTATGGAGCTTATTATCCTTTCGAGCTTCTCCTTCATCTCCCTGGCTATTATCGCGAGGGCCGGGTTTTCTATCATCGAGGTCGCGACGACAGGGTCTATGGCCGCAATCGTCGAGCCGCCCTCGTCGTTGTCGTAGACAGCTATATGACATGGCAGGAAAAGGCCTATCTCAGTCTCTATGGTCAGGGCCTTATGCGCGATCTGCGGCTGGCAGGCAAGGAGAACCAGGTAGCGCCTGAAGTCCTTATCGAGCCTCTTTTTCAGTATTGCCGAGATATCGAGCTCGCCCAACAGCCCGAAATCAGCCGCATCAAGGGCCTCCTTTGCCTTGCCCACGGCAGTCTCAAAAGGGGCGTCGAGCTTTTTTGCTATCGAGTATTTGCTCATGTCACTCCAGATTGAAGAAATCAGCCGGGAAGGCCGGGTCTATGACAAGGTCCCGCATCTCCACTTTTTCGACGGCCTTTCCATCAACGCCGTATGCCTCTACCTTGACCGGAAGACGGCTCTCCTCGTCGAACCACAGGCGGTAAAGGTTTATGCCGTCTACCTCAAAGCCGTCACTACCCCTGACCTCTACGAGGGTCGCCATCCTGCCCGCGGCCTCTTCCGTGCCCTTGACATCCATCGTGCCGTTGTCTTTCAACCTCATTACCGAAGCGAGGAGAGCGCCCATGTCCGACTCGTCTACCGTATGGCCTCGCGAGCTCTTCACCAGGGAGCTCTCCGGGCTCAGGTTCATCTTGAACGACCTGAGGAAGCCGAACGGCCGCAAGGTGACCTCCTCAGAGAAGGGGTCGTAGGCAAGTAGAGCCCCTTTATGGGGCTCCTCGAACTCCATTCTCACGTAACCCGGCTTTTTGTAATGGTATCTTATTATCTCTATCCTGTCAGTCTCTGCCCTTAAAGTCACGCTGTAGGATTGAAGCCTCCAGAAAGCGGCAAGCGCATCGCCGACCGGGTCAGTGCCCGAGAGCGCGAAGGAGACGGCAAGAAGTCCGAATAGCATCTTCATGGCCCCATCCAGGCCTTATTGTAAGTTAAAATTCTCTTTGGATTATAGCTGTATCGGCAGGGATTGCAACCGGACGGGCTCAGTCTTTCTGGCGTTCGAGGATGGGATAGGCCACGTTCGTTATATACGAGTTGATCCTCTTGAGATTGGTGAGCACGTCCAGATGGATGGCGCTCGTGTCTATGGACTCCTTGTGCCCTAAATAGAGCCTGTTTATGTGGTTTTGGCGCAGCTCCCTTTCAAGCTCCGAGAGCTTCTGCTTGTGGGTGACGAGCTTGTGGGCGAGCTCAAGGTCACTTCCGGCAAAGGCCGCTACACCCATCTCGAAGTTCTCGAGCACCTTCTTGTGGAGCTCCCTTATCTCTTTCATGCCCTCGGCTGAAAATAAGAGATTGCCCTTGATCTTCTTCCTGGCAAGCTCCATGAGGTTCTTGTCTATGACGTCGCCGATGTTCTCTATGTTGTCAGAGAAGAGCATTATCTCGAGCTCCCTCTTTGCCTGCTCGTCCGAGAGGCTCTCGCGCGAGAGTTTCGTTAAGAAGAGCTTCACCTCCCTGTCAAGGAGGTCAATGTCATCGTCCTTCTCTTGTATCTCCTCGAGGAGCTCGATATCATTGTTCTCGAACACGAGTATCGATTTATCGAGCATCTCCTGGACCATGTCAGCCGACCTCATCGACTCCCTTGACGCCTGCACCAGGGCAAGCGTCGGCGAGCTAAGGACTATCGGGTCGAGGTACTTTGGCCCGAACTTCTGAGGCGTCTTGGATTCAGGAAGGAGGAGGCTCACGAATCTGGTAAAGGGCCCTGTGAAGGGCAGGAAGAGCACGGCTATGCCTATATTGAAGAAGGTATGGGCGTTGGCGACCTGGCGGGCAGCGTCTGCCGTTGACTCGCCGACGAGCCATGTGAAGTACCCGAGGAACGGGGCCACGATGAGGACGCCGAGCACCTTGAAGAGCGTATGCGCCAGCGCGACCCTCTTTGCCTCGACAGAGGCGCCAATTGACGAGATTATGGCAGTGACCGTGGTGCCTATGTTTGCGCCGAGCACTATGGGAACGGCAGCCTCGAGGCTCAGAAGCCCTGAGAGCGAGGCTGTTATTGCAATGCCGAGCGTTGCAGCGCTGCTGTGGATGAGCGCTGTCAGCAGTGCGGAGATGATGATCGCGGCAAACGGGTCTTTGCTGAGGCCCAGCAGGAAATCCTTCATGAGCGGGTTCGCTGAGATGGGCTCAAAGGTGTCCATCAGTATCTTCAAGGCAAAGAAGACAAAGCCGAATCCGAGTATGGCCTGGCCTATGTCCTTCCACCTCCCCTTGCCGAGGTACGAGACCGCGACCCCGAGGCCGACGAGGCCTATCGCGTACTCGTAGACCCTGAAGGCAATTACCTGCACCGTAATCGTCGTGCCTATATCGGCCCCGAGTATTACGCCCATTGTCTGGCCGAGCGTCATGAGGCCTGAGCCCACGAAGCCCACGAGCATGACGGTGGTTGCGCTCGAGCTCTGGAGAAGAGCCGTTATGGCTGCGCCGACTCCAACACCCTTCAAGCGGTTGTCAGTGGCCGTAAGCAGGAAAGAACGCAGCCTTGCGCCAGCGGCCCTCTGGAGGCCATCACCGGCGAGCCTCATGCCGAAGAGGATAAGGGCTATTCCTCCGAAAAGGCTCAGTATGGATACTGTCGCGTTCATTTAAAGAAACTCTTTAAAATTGGCATCTTGCGCGCGCCTCCTGGCAACCGCGGATACATACCATCTTATCGTCCGGAAATCCAGGTAGCAAGCCTTTTACTTGCATCCCCATTGACCCATATCGTCAATATTCCGGTTTTCCTTGCTTTTTTGCAAACTAAAAGTATAATTAGCGGCTAAACCAACCCTATTTTCAGGAGGAGGCATGACCAACATTGTAGACGTAATGGCCAGGGAGATACTCGATTCCCGTGGAAACCCGACTGTCGAGGTGGAGGTCACCCTGGACAGCGGATATAAGGGCAGGGCCGCAGTACCATCAGGCGCATCTACAGGCAAGTTCGAAGCTGTTGAGCTCCGCGACAACGACAAGACAAGATACCTCGGCAAGGGCGTCCTGAAGGCCGTCAAGAACGTGAACGAGAAGATATCCAAGGAGATACTCGGCCTTGACGCCTCTGACCAGGTGCTCATCGACAGGACGATGATAGCCCTGGACGGGACCGACAACAAGAAAAGGCTCGGCGCGAACGCAATATTGGGCGTATCGATGGCAGTTGCCAAGGCATCGGCAGTTGCCGCCGGACTTCCCCTATACAGGTACATAGGAGGGGCCAACGCAAAGGTGCTGCCGGTTCCCATGATGAACATCATAAACGGCGGCGCGCACGCCAACAACAGCCTCGATATCCAGGAGTTCATGATAGTGCCTGCTGGCTTCACCTCTTTCAGGGAGGCATTGAGGGCCGGAGTGGAGGTCTTCCACAGCCTCAAATCCATACTGAAGAAAAAGGGCCTATCCACGGCAGTGGGAGACGAGGGCGGCTTTGCCCCTGAGCTCAAGAGCAACAGAGAAGCGCTCGAGATCATAACCGGCGCCATATCAGGCGCAGGCTACAAGGCCGGAAAGGACATAATACTGGCCCTGGACTGCGCCTCGAGCGAGATGTACAAGAACGGCGGCTATATCCTTGAAGGAAAGGAGCTTTCATCTGACGAGATGGTCGATTACCTCGAAGGGCTCGTCAAGGCCTTCCCTATAATCTCCATCGAGGACGGCGTTTCTGAGGACGACTGGAAGGGCTGGGCGCTCCTCACCAAGCGCCTCGGCGGGAGGGTCCAGCTCGTGGGAGACGACCTCTTTGTCACAAACGTCGCCAGGCTCGAGAGGGGCATAAACCAGGGTGTAGCGAACTCGATACTCGTAAAGGTCAACCAGATAGGCACCTTGACCGAGACGCTCGAAGCTGTGCAGATGGCAATGAGGGCCGGTTACACGGCCGTCATCTCCCACAGGAGCGGCGAGACAGAGGACGCCACAATAGCGGATATAAGTGTAGCCACAAACGCCGGGCAGATAAAGACCGGCTCAGCCTCAAGGACCGACAGGACCGCCAAGTACAACCAGCTCCTTCGCATCGAGGAAGAGCTCGGCACAACGGCCATCTACCCGGGGTTGAATGCATTCAAGGTAAAAAGGGCTTTTTAAGGGAACGGGGGCTCTGTAGCCCCCGGTTTTTCCGTGATTTGCCGGTTTGGCATGGCTTATGTTATAATCCTGAGATAGCATATAAGCGCATAAGCGCTCAAAATCCAAAGAGTTTTCAATTTCAACACTGGAGGTTCTGTGTCGTCTGAAGGCCTTGTGATTGAGGCTTTAATAATCCTGGTACTTATCCTCGTAAACGGTTTCTTTTCCAGCGCCGAGATAGCCATAATCTCGGCAAAAAGGAGCATAATCGACAAGCTCGCGAAGGACGGCAACCATTCCGCTTTCCTCGTGGGCCAGATGAAGGAAAACCCTGACAAGTTCCTGGCCACCGTCCAGGTCGGCGTTACTGTCGTCGGCACATGCGCTTCTGTCCTTGGCGGCGTTATAGCATCCGAGAACATCAAGCCCCTTTTTCATTCAATCCCATTCATGCCGGAGCAGGTGGCTGACCTTGCTGCCCTCGCATCTGTTGTAGTTGCCATCTCTTACATAAGCCTTGTCATCGGCGAGCTCGTGCCAAAGCACCTTGCCTTGCGTTATGCAGAGCGCATAGCCGTATTCGCGGCAAAGCCCATAGAGTACGTCTCAAAGCTCACAGACGTTTTCGTGAAGCTCCTCACAGGCTCTACCACGGCCGTCCTCCGCGTATTGGGCGTAAAGGAGCCCGCGAAGCAGGTATTCGTCTCTGAAGAGGAGATAAAGTACTTCATCAAAGAGGGCCGGGCAAGCGGCGTATTCGAAGAGACCGAGGCGCAGCTCCTGCACGGCGTCTTCGAATTCGCGGATAAGACCGTCAGGGAGGTCATGGTCCCCA
>CAZDUP010000116.1:0-7787 GCA_964508625.1 uncultured Thermodesulfobacteriota bacterium | reverse complement strand
CATTATCGACGTCGATGCAGAGGTGAGGAAGGCCGTGGCAGCCGAGGCAGCGGGGGCAGACACGCTAATGGAGCTTTCCGTGGGCGGCGATCTCGATTCGATAAGGAAAGAGGTGCTGTCAGCAATAAGCCTGCCTGTCGGCAGCGTCCCGCTCTACCAGGCGTTCAAGGAGGCCATAGAGCGCTACCACGACCCGAACAGGCTCACTGAGGAGCTTCTCTTTGACGTGCTCGAGCGCCAGTGCGCTGACGGCATCTCATTCATGGCCGTCCACTGCGGCATAAACAGGCTCACCATCGAAAGGCTTCAGAAGCAGGGCTACAGGTACGGCGGCCTGGTATCGAGGGGCGGCTCGTACATGGTCGGATGGATGCTTACAAACAATAAGGAGAACCCGCTTTTCGAGAAGTTCGACCGCGTAGTCGAGATATTGAAGAGATACGACTGCGTCCTGAGCCTCGGCAACGGCTTGAGGGCTGGCGCGGTGCACGACAGCCTCGACAGGGCGCAGGTCCAGGAGCTGCTGATAAACTGCGAGCTTGCCGAAGTGGGCCGCTCTATGGGATGCCAGATGATGTGCGAAGGGCCGGGACATCTGCCCCTTGACGACATTGAGGCAAACGTCAAGCTGCAGAAGAGGATGAGCAACAACGCGCCCTTTTACGTGCTCGGGCCCTTGACGACCGATGTGGCAGCAGGATATGACCACATATCCGCGGCAATAGGCGCTGCCGAGGCAGCGCGCTACGGGGCAGATCTTATCTGCTATGTGACCCCGGCTGAGCACCTTGCGCTCCCGAATGAGGATGACGTTGTCGAGGGCGTGAGGGCAGCAAGGATAGCCGCCCACGTAGGCGACATGGTAAAGCTCGGAAGAAAAGACAGGGACCTCGGCATGGCCAAGGCAAGGCGCGACCTCAGGTGGGAGGAGCAGTTCAGGCTCGGCCTCTTCGGAGAGCGCGCAAAGGAGATACGGGCCGGAAGGGCGCCGCAGGAGGAGGATACCTGCACCATGTGCGGCAGCTTCTGCGCGCTCGACAATGTCGGCACACACTTCAGGGCAGCCCTTGAAAACGGGGGAAAAGGATAGCCAAATACACGCCAGGAATGAATAAATTAAAAAATCGCTTTCAGCCGCAGTTCTCCTTGTAACAGGACGTTTTTTTCTGCTATGATATTCCGCTGATTTAGAATCCTTCTAAACGAACGGACAACTCAGTCTATGCTCTCAAGGGTCTTTTCGGCTGCTACGCTCGGCATCGATGCCCTGCTCGTAGAGGTCGAGGTCGATATATCGAGGGGCCTTCCTTCCTTTTCTACAGTAGGCCTGCCTGACAACGCCGTTAAGGAGAGCAAGGACCGTGTGCGCGCCGCAATAAAGAATACCGGCTACAGCCTGCCTGCCAAGAAGATAACGGTCAACCTCGCTCCGGCTGACATGAAAAAAGAGGGCACGACATTCGACCTGCCGGTGGCTGTCGGCATACTCAAGGCCGAAGGCATAATAAAGGCAGACTCCCTTGAGGAGTTCATCATACTGGGCGAACTCTCCCTTGACGGCGGCATAAGACCTGCCAGGGGCGCGCTCTCCGTTGCGGTTCTGTCGAGGGACAGGGGCAAGAAGCTCCTTCTTCCGATAGAGAACCGGAGCGAGGCCGCGATAGTCGATGGCGCGGAGGTCTACGGCATTGGGAGCCTCGCGGAGCTCGTGGAGTTCTTGAACGGCACGGCTGCCATAGAGCCCTTCAGGGTCGAGGCCGAAAAGGTCTTCTCTTCCGTTGAAGCCGGGCATGTCGACATCTCCGACGTAAAGGGGCAGGAGCATGTAAAAAGGGCCCTTGAAGTCGCGGCAGCAGGGGGACATAATGTCCTCATGATAGGGCCGCCGGGCTCCGGCAAGACCATGCTCGCGAAGAGGTTCAGGACCATTCTCCCTGACCTTACGCTCGAAGAGGCTATACAGACGACCAAGGTGCACAGCGTGGCAGGCATGCTCGATCCGGGCAGCGCGCTCGTCACGGAGCGGCCCTTCAGGTCGCCGCACCATACGATATCCGACGCCGGGCTCATCGGCGGCGGCAGGGTGCCGAGGCCTGGCGAGGTGAGCCTGGCGCACAACGGGGTGCTCTTTTTGGACGAGCTCCCGGAGTTCAGGAAGAACGTGCTCGAGGTATTGAGACAGCCGCTTGAGGACGGACGCGTCACCATCTCACGGGCCGCGGTCTCGCTCACTTATCCCTCTGAGTTCATGCTCATAGGCGCGATGAACCCGTGCCCGTGCGGCTACCTCGGCGATACAAAAAAAGAGTGCGTCTGCACGCCCATGCAGATACAGCAGTACAGGGCGAAGATATCAGGGCCGCTCCTCGACAGGATAGACATCCACTGCGAGGTGCCTGCCGTGAGGTTCAGGGATTTATCTGGCGCTAAGCCGGGCGAGGGCTCGGTTGATATAAAGAAGAGGGTCAACAGGGCGAGAGCTCTCCAGGAAAGGCGGCTCGCGGGAGCGGGCGTATTTTCGAACAGCAGGCTGCCGTCGAGGCTCATAAGGAAGTACTGCGAAGCGAAGGGCGATACGCTTAAATTGCTGGAGACCGCCGTCGAGAGGCTCGGCCTCTCGGCCCGCGCCTACACGAGGGTATTGAAGGTCGCGAGGACCATAGCGGACCTCGATGGCTCGGAGTCCATCCTCCCCAACCATGTGTCAGAGGCCATCCAGTACAGGAGCCTCGACAGGCAGCTCATCTGAGAAGGTCATGAAAAGAATAGAGGACAGAGATCTACTTAGGGCCATCCTGGATTCAGAGATGGACGGCATCTTCATCGTCGGCCCCGAGCTCAGGTACCTTGATGTAAACCCTGCCGGGCAGAGGCTGTTCGGCTATTCGAAAGAGGAACTCGTCGGCTCCGGGATTTCGATGCTCTATTTCCCTGAGGAAACTGCAGGGGCAGTGGAGAGGATCAGGGCCTCCGGAAGCTCGTTCTATCCAGAGTGCCGGATGAGGAAAAAAGACGGCTCCGAGATATGGGTTGGGATGACGGTCCACCCTTTCGAGGCCAATGGGGAACAGTTCAGGCTCTGCATAAAAAGGGACGTCACTCCTCGTGTCATGGCCTCAGAGGAGCTGAAGGCATCAAAGGAGCAGCTCGAGGACAAGGTCAGGAGGCGCACCTCTGAGCTCAGGAGCGCCAACAGGTCGCTTGAGCTACAGATACTAAAGAGGATAAAGACAGAGGAGGCGCTCCACACCATCTTGAAGGCGACCTCCCAGGTGGCGGGCGAAGAGTTCCTGCGCACCCTTGTCCGCCATCTCGCTGGGGCCCTCGAGGTCGCTTATGCCTTTGTCGCCGAATGCAGGGATAATAGTGCTGCCCAGACCCTTGCCTTCTGGTCAAAGGGGCGCTTTGCCGACAACTTCGAATACAGGCTCAAGGACACCCCCTGCGAAATGGTCTTGAAGGGAGACGTATGCTCCTATCCCTGCGGAGTCCAATCGTCCTTCCCTAAAGACGAGTACCTCGTGCAGATGGGGGCCGAGAGCTACATAGGCATACCGCTGATCGATTCCGGGGGCAAGGTGATGGGTGTCATGGCCGCCCTTGACACTGAGGCGCTTTCTGACGAGGACGGCGCAAGGGCGCTCATGCGCCTCTTTGCGCTGCGTGCCGCGCTCGAGCTCCAGAGGAAAAAGGCCGAGGACGCACGCAGGAAGAGCGAGGCCAACCTTCAGGCCGTGATGGACAATTCCGCTACCGAGATATACATGAAAGACGCCGACGGGAAGTTCATGCTCGTGAACAGGTGGTTTGAGAGACAGTTCATGAGGACCCGCGAAGAGATAATCGGAAAGACTGATTATGACTTCTTCCCGAAGCAACTGGCCGACAGGTTTCGCGAGAACGATGCCAGGGTCCTCGCTGCCGGCGCCCCTCTCGAGTTCGAAGAGCTTGCCCAGATGCCGGACGGGGAGTTCCGGACCTATCTGTCGAAGAAGTTCCCGATAGCGGGCATGCCGGGCGCCATCTGCGGCATCTCCACCGACATCACCGGAAGGAAGAGGATGGAAGAGGCCTTGCGCGAGAGCGGCGAGAGGCTCAGGGAGGCCCAGTCGATGGCTCATGTCGGGAGTTGGGACTGGGATATCGCAGGCAACACCCTCTTCTGGTCTGATGAGATATACAGGATATTCGGGCTCGAGCCGCAGCAGTTCGGGGCGACCTACGAGGCGTTCCTCTCGTCCGTCCACCCCGATGACAGGGAAGCGGTCCAGCTGGCAGTCAGGGATGCGATTGAGAAAAACAGGCCGTATGAAATGGTGCACAGGGTGGTGCGCCCGGACGGCACCGAGCGCCTGGTGAATGAAAGGGCCGCGGTCAAGCGGGACGCTGACGGAAGGCCAGTGCGCATGGCCGGGACCGTCCAGGACGTCACCGAACACAAGAGGCTCGAGGCTGAAATCCTGAAGGCCCAGAAGCTCGATTCCATAGGCGTACTCGCCGGAGGCATTGCCCACGACTTCAACAACCTCCTGCTCGGCATACTCGGCAACGTCTCCATGGCAAGGACTCTGGTAAGGCCCGACGACGGCGTGGCAGGCATGCTTGAGAGCATAGAGAAGGCTGCACTGAGGACAAAGAGCCTCACCCGCCAGCTTTTGACCTTCTCCAGGGGAGGAGAGCCCGTAAGGGAGCCCGTATCAATAGAGCAGGTCATAAGGGATTCTGCGGAGCTTGTGCTCCGCGGCTCAGAGACCGTCTGCGACTATTCCATTGAAGAGGGGCTCTGGCCGATTGACGCCGACCCGGGGCAGATAGCCCAGGCCTTGAACAACATACTCTTTAACGCGACGCAGGCCATGCCGGACGGCGGCAGGCTCAAGGTAGAGGCTGCCAATTTAAAGGTAATCGAGGGCGCGCCTCTTCCGCTCGCGCCGGGACGCTATATAAAGGCGACCATAAGGGACTTCGGCGTCGGCATACCCGCGAAGCTCCTTCCCAAGATATTCGACCCGTTTTTCACGACCAGGAAGAAGGCGAGCGGGCTGGGCCTTGCCGTGACCTATTCGATAATCAAAAAGCACAAGGGGCACATCGGCGTCGATTCCGAGGTCGGACGGGGCAGCGCCTTCCACATATATCTCCCGGCCTCGAACGCGGCTGTCCAGGGCAGCGATGACAGGCTGGTCAAGGGGCGGGGCCGCGTGCTCGTGATGGACGACGAGGAGCTCATACGGGAGGTCTCGGGCGAGATGTTGAAGCTCCTCGGCTACGAGGCAGTCTTCGCCGAGAACGGGGGCCAGGCCATAGAGCTGTTCAACGCGGCAAAGGCAGCAGGCGAACCCTTTGACGCGGTTATCCTCGACCTCACGGTGCCGGGCGGGCTCGGCGGCAAGGACACCCTCCTTAAGCTCAAGGAGATAGACCCCTCTGTCAAGGCCATAGTATCGAGCGGCTATTCAAAGGACCCGATAATGTCCGAGTACCAGGACTTCGGCTTCTGCGCGGTCATTGCCAAGCCGTACAGGGTCGCCGAGTTCAGCAGGGTCGTAAAGGCAGTTGTCTCCGGCGAGCCTGCATAGCATATATCAATGGAGGCTACGATTTGATATACCTCGACAATGCCGCGACCTCATTCCCCAAGCCAGAGTCCGTGTACAGGAGGATCGACGAGGTCCTGCGCAAAAAGGGCGGCAACCCCGGAAGGTCAAGCCACGCCCTGGCAATGGAAGCCAGCCGCGTGGTATTCGGCGCAAGGGAAGCGGCGGCACGGCTCATCGGCACCCCTGATTCATCCAGGATAGTATTCACAAAGAACGCGACAGAGGCGATAAACGTTGCGCTCAAGGGCATATTGAAGCCCGGTGACCACGTGGTCACATCGACATTCGAGCACAACTCTGTCTCCAAGTGTATCTTGAGACTGGAAAAGGCAGGCATCAAGGCAACGAGGGTCGCGCCTGACAAAGATGGCTTCCTCTCCCCCGGGGATATAGGCGCGGCGATAAGGAAGGAAACAAGGCTCGTCTGCATAACGCATGCGTCGAACGTGTTCGGCGCCATAGAGCCCGTTGCAGAGATAGGAAGGGTATGCAGGTCAAAGGGCGCGCTCTTCATGGTTGACGCGGCCCAGACCGCGGGCGCAACACCCATTGATGTCATCGCGATGGGCGTAAATGTGCTCGCGGCCACGGGACACAAGGCCCTCTTCGGCCCGCAGGGCACCGGCTTTCTCTATATTGAGGAGGGCCTGGAGCCGGAACAGTTCGTGGACGGCGGCTCCGGCCTCGCCGAAAGCGAGCTCGAGCTGCCGGAGAGGCTCGAGGCAGGCACCATCAACACGCCCGGCATAGGCGGCCTCGGAGCCGGCATAGAGTTCCTGCTCTCGGAAGGTGTAGAGAAGATAAGAGCGCATGAAAAAAGGCTTGTAGAGGCCCTTCTCAAGGGACTTTCAGCCATCAAGGGCGTGAGCATAACTGGGCCGCTTGATGCGGCAAAGAGGGCTGCCCTGGTCGCGTTTAATATCGACGGCAGGAAGCCCGTGGACGTTGGTCTCATGCTGGATGCCGATTTCGGCATGATGATAAGGTGCGGCACGCACTGCGCGCCTGACGCGCACCGGGAGGCAAATACATTGCCCGAGGGCTCGGCAAGGGTAAGCCCTGGATACTTCAATACGGAAGAAGAGATAGAGGCCTTTTTAAAGGCTATAAGGAAGATAGCGGGGAAGTGATACTCTTCTTCTGTCATTGCGTGCGAAGCAATGCAGTCTCAGGACTTTGGTAAGGGGATGAGATTGCTTCGTCGCCTTCAGGCTCCTCGCAATGACGGGTACATGATCGTCATTCTGAGCGAAGCGAAGAATCTCGGTCTTGAAAGCCGGAACGAAAGCAGATTCTTCTGTCGCTTAGCTCCCTCAGAATGACAGCATTGAACACGCCCCGATAAAGTGCTTTAATATATCTCGTTTAACTACCCAGGACAGCCCCGCCTTTGGCGGGGTAACTTTTTTATGCTCATACTCGGAATAGAATCTTCCTGCGATGACACGGCCGCTGCAATAGTAGAGGATGGCAATATGGTCCTCTCTTCCGTCGTCTCATCTCAGGAGTCCATACACGCCAGATACGGCGGGGTCGTCCCGGAGCTCGCTTCGCGCAGGCACATCGAGATGATAGTGCCCGTTGTCGAGGAGGCGCTTTCGATTTCCGGCAAGTCCCTTGACGACATCGAAGGAATAGCCGTGACGCAGGGGCCAGGGCTCGTGGGCTCTCTACTCGTGGGCCTCTCGTTTGCAAAATCGCTCTCTTACGTGCGCGGCATTCCGCTCACCGGCGTAAACCACATTGAATCCCATTCGCACGCGGCCTTTCTCAAGGAAAAGGGAGAAGAGAAGGAAGCGCCGCGATTCCCCTTTGTCGCGCTCATCGTCTCAGGCGGCCATACGACTTTAATGTACTTCGAGTCTTTCACCCGCTACAGGATACTCGGCCAGACGCTTGACGATTCCGCTGGCGAGGCCTTTGACAAGGCTGCGAAGCTCCTCGGCCTCGGCTATCCCGGCGGGGTGGCGATGGACAGGCTTGCGAAACAGGGCGTCAGGAAGAGGGTGGATTTCCCGAGGCCGCTTCTTGGAAGAGGCAACCTGGACTTCAGCTTCAGCGGCCTTAAGACAGCGATGCTCACATATGTGAAAGGACTTTCTTCGCCGCCGGATGATGCGCTCCTTAAGGACCTCTCAGCGAGCTTTCAGGAGGCCATAGTCGATGCGCTCGTGACAAAGGCGCTCT
>CAZDUP010000115.1:0-7798 GCA_964508625.1 uncultured Thermodesulfobacteriota bacterium | reverse complement strand
ATCAGTATGCTGGCGCCCTTGAGGCTCTTGCCGCTGGTGTTCAGCGCCTCCATTACCTTCGTCACGACGTAGTAGGGCATGTTGGTGTTTATCTCTCCTGCGAGCTCTATGAACCTCGTCGAGAAGTCGTACTCCCTTGCCTTCCAGGTCAGGTAGAAAGGGTCTATGGGGATGCAGTGTCCTCCGAGGCCCGGGCCTGGATAGAAGGCCTGGAAGCCGAAGGGCTTGGTGTTGGATGCCTCGATGACCTCCCAGATATCTATGCTCATGCGGTCGCAGAGCATCTTTAGCTCGTTTACGAGGGCGATATTGACTGAGCGGTAGATGTTCTCGAGGAGCTTGGACATCTCAGCGACCCGGGTGGAAGAGACCGGGACGACCTCCTGGATTATCTTCGAGTAGAGCGCGGCTCCGAGGCGCGAACACTTCTCGGTCACGCCTCCGACGATCTTTGGAGTGTTCCTCGTCGTGAAGTCCATCCTGCCGGGGTCCTCGCGCTCGGGCGAGAATACGAGAAAGAAGTCCCTGCCGACCTTGAGGCCGCGCTCGCCAAGGAGCGGGAGCAGGACCTCTTCGGTCGTGCCAGGATAGGTAGTCGATTCAAGTGAGATTATCTGTCCCTTCTTGAGGACCCTGGCCACATCCCTGGCTGTCGCGTTGACGCAGCTCAAGTCAGGCTCACGCTTGTCAGAGAGCGGCGTGGGCACGCATATAATGACGGCGTCCGTCCTGGAGAGCAGTGACACGTCTGACGTCGCGGTAAGAGAGCCCCTGCCGATGAACTCCCTTATCTTTTCGCCCGGGATGTGTCTTATATACGAGTTGCCTGCCTTTATGGCCTCTATCTTTGAGGCGTCAACGTCTATGCCCGTGACCCGGAAGCCCTCCTCGCAGAACCTGAGGGCTATGGGCAGGCCGACGTATCCCATTCCCACGACACCGATGCGAGCCTCCCTGCGCTCGATCTTTTTTAACGTACTGGCGAAGTTGCCTGGCATGTTCACCCCTTTCTGACCGCTTCTGATATATTGTGTTTCTTTATTATATGGTGCACGGTCGGCCTTGATAGGCCCAGCTCCCCGGCCGCCTTGCTTATGTTGCCGTTGTGCTTCACTATGGCCATCTGCACGAACTTGAGCTCGAGGTCTTCCTTGGCCTTCTTGAGGTCGAGGAGGCGCGGCGCGTCCTCCATCGGGCCGAAGCCCAGGTCCGACGGCTTTATCGTCTGCCCCTCGGAAAAGGTAATCGCCCTCCTTATCCTGTTCTCGAGCTCCCGCACGTTTCCCGGCCAGCCGTATGCATTGAGGGCATCCAGCGCGTCCGGTGAGAGCGCTTTTGGCCTGCCCCTCTCAGGCGCGTATTTCTGGAGAAAGGCCCTGGCGAGTAGAACGATGTCCTCGCCGCGGTCTCTCAATGCCGGCAGCTCTATCGTGACGACCGCGAGCCTGTAATAGAGGTCCTCCCTGAACCTTCCTTCCGAGGTCTGCCGCCTGAGGCACTTGTTCGTGGCCGCCACTACCCTCGCGTCTATGCTTATCGGGTCCCTGCCGCCAACGCGCTCGATGAGATGGTCCTGCAGGAAGCGCAGCACCTTTACCTGGAGGGGCAGCGGCAGATCCCCTATCTCATCAAGCATGAGCGTGCCGCCCTGGGCGAGCTCTATCCTGCCAGGCCTCTGCATGTGAGCGCCGGTGAACGCGCCCTTTTCATGGCCGAATAGCTCGCTCTCGAGAAGGTTTTCGGGTATGGCCCCGCAGTTTATGGGTATCATCGGGCGGCCCCGCCTTATGCTTTGCGAGTGTATGGCCCTCGCGACGAGCTCCTTTCCCGTGCCGCTCTCTCCGGTTATCAGCACCGGGACGTCCGAGGCAGCCACCTTCCTTATGGTAGCGAAGACTTCCTGCATCATCGGGCTCATGCCCAGGACCTCTTCAAAGCCCTGGTTCAGGGCGCACTTCTGGGACTTCATCTGCTCTGATTCGAGTGAGTGGACGTACGCGGCCCTCTTGAGGATTATCATGAGCTCCTCCACGTCCACGGGCTTCACGAGGAAGTCGTGCGCGCCCTGCGATATGGCCCGCATGGCCGAACCACGCTCAGAGTTGCCTGTTACGACTATCACCTTGGCGAGCGGGTTCTGCTGGAGTATCCAGCCAAGGAGCTTGAAGCCCTCGCTCACGTCGTTTTCGCAGGGCGGAAGCCCGAGGTCGAGCGTGATGATGGACGGCTGCTCCTCGCCCATTATCCGCATCGCGGCCTCCGGCTCGCCTGCCGGGAATATTGAGAACTCGGCCTTAAGGGCCCATTCCATCTGGGACCTTATGGCTTCGTCGTCTTCGATTATGAGTATCTTCTGTCTGTCCATTTCCTTTGGTTCAGACGGCGCGGGAGCCGGCCCGGGCAGCAGCCCCATTGGCCGGGAACCTGAGGGTAAAGACCGTGCCACGGCCCTCCTCGCTTTCGACCTCGATCATTCCGCCGTGCGCCTCCATCACCGTCCTGCACTGGTGCAGGCCAATGCCGAATCCGTTGCTCTTTGTGGTCACGAAGGGGCGGAATATGCCCTTCTCCAGAAGGGGCCTCGGTATGCCGGAGCCGTTATCGGAGATCCGTACAACGATCGCATCTCTCTCAGCCTGGAATGCGGCCCGTATCTGCCCGCGTCCGTCAGTTGCCTCATGTGCGTTCATGAGGAGGTTGAAAAAAACGGTCTCAACGGCATCGATGTCGATGATGCACGGAAACGCGTATTCCTGGCCTTCGATCGAGAGCTCGCGGGCCGCGTTCCCGGGCAGCCTTTTAGCCGCGCGCTCGAGAGCCGCGGCGATGTTCCCCTGGCGCATCTCGGCCTCAAAGCTGCCCGCGCCGCCTGATATCTTTTCGATCATGGACCTCATCCTTGCGACCGTAAGGTCTATGGCCTTTATGGCCTCATGCTGGAACTCCGGGCGGGAGATGTTTGAGCGCGCGTTGTGGCTCAGGATAGAAAGGGAATGGGTGAAGTTCTTGAGGTCGTGCATTATGAACGAACAGGCGCGGCTGAAGGCGTCGGATTCCTTCATGTCCAGGAGGTCCTCTCCGAGCCTTATGTTCTTGATCTGCACGGCAGCCTGCGTCGCAACGGCGCCTAATAGATCGAGGTCGCTTTCAGAATAGGCTGCGCCGTTCGCCTGCGGCCCAACGGTCATGAAGCCGACGAGCTCCCTGCTCGCTATGAGCGGAGCGCAGAGTAGGGAGCCTGTAAAGAAGGAGAAGTCCTCTATATCGGCGTCCTCGCATGCATCCGCGAAGCTGAAGGGGTTGCCGGACGAGAGCAGGCGATTGATGAGCCTGTGCGATGTCTGTATTTTTCTGAACCGCGTCTCCATCCGGGACGAGGTGGACATGTAGCACCTGGAGCCCTGGTCATAGAGCCACACGTTCACAGTCCTCGCGCCGAGCGCCGAGGCGGCCATCTCGGCCAGGACTGATTTTACCTCGCCTGAATCGAGCCGCGAGCTTATGCGCTCGACTGCCTCGAGCCATTTGTCGAGGTAGTTGTGCCGCCTCCCTTTGACATACCGCTCTGTCCTTATGAGCCTTATGGCGCGGGATGCGGCGTACGCAAGCGCGAGTATCGAAAGCGCGAGCAGTACGGCTGTTATTGGAGTGACCGGATTGGAGGCGTTCAAATGCTGCTCCTGAGTGATGAAGGTCACATACCAGCAATGCCGCTTTTATTACAATGTCTCCGAAAAAATTATGCTTTTGGATCCTTTGCTCAGGGCAAACCCGGGGAAACCCGGGGACGCAGAGTAACGGGACTAAAGAAGTCCGGCAACACACCCGCTGCCACGCTCGTTTCCCTCTCTCATTCGACCCAGGCCTGCTTCCATGTCAGCCGAGCCGCCAAAGGTGCTCCAATGGCGGAGTTCTGTCTGAAAAAGGAGGAGGAAGCAGATGCCAAAATTCTTAAGACGACTGGCATGCTCGGCCCTGCTGACGGTCTCGGCAGTAATGCTTGTGCCGGGGGCAGGGTGGGCAGGAGAGGCCACGCTCGGATGGTCCGCGCCCACCACGAACACGAACGGCTCTACGCTAACGGACCTGGCCGGGTACAGGGTCCATTACGGTAACGGGAGCAGGTCGTATACAAGGACCGTTGACGTCGGCAACGTGACTACCTTCAGGGTCGATGGCCTCGCGGCCGGGTCCTGGTATTTCGCGGTCACGGCGTACAACAGCGCCGGGCGGGAAAGTACCTATTCGAACGAGGCCTCGAAGAGCATATCGGCTGACGTCACCGCGCCTGTTATCTCCGGCGTGTACGCAAGCGCCATCTCGACCGACAGCGTGAGCATCAACTGGATAACGAGCGAGCCCGCGACAAGCCAGGTCGACTACGGCATGACCTCCTCGTACGGTTATTCCACGCAGACCAACACGGCATACAGGACCGCGCAGATCCAGTCGATAAGCGGCCTCGCGCCGTCTACCACGTATTACTTCAGGGTAAGGAGCGTTGACCAGTCGGGCAATGCGGCCGTTTCCCCGGGCTTCACCTTCAGGACCGCCGCACCAGCCGACACCACGGCTCCCGTGATATCGAGCGTGCAGGTGACCGACATAACATCCACCTCGGCCGTGGTCACATGGACTACCAACGAGCCATCGACGACCCAGGCCGACTTCGGCACCGGCGGGTCGTTCACGTCGTCAACGCCGCTCGTCACTGGCCTGACTACGGTCCATTCCGCGCGCATCGAGGGGCTTCAGAGCTTCACGTCGTATAACTTCAGGGCCGTCTCCTCGGACGCTGCAGGCAACACCGCGATGTCAACGCCCGGCACCTTTACGACATCCAACCAGCTGCCGGCAATCACCTCCGTAACAGCCACTCCGCTTACCGGATTGGCCCCGCTTCCTGTGAGCTTCACTGCACAGGCCAGCGACCCTGACGGAAGCATCGCCAAGTACGAATGGGACTTCGACGGCGACGGCGTATACGACAGGGACACGGGATCGAGCGCCACTGTCTCGTACACCTACAGCGCGGTCGGCACCTACGAGGCCAAGGTAAGGGCCACTGACAACGGCGGCGCGGTCGTGGTATCGGCGCCTGTCGTCATATCGGTGTCGTCCTCGGCGAACAAGCCGCCCATAGTGGTGTCGATACTCGGGACTGTCACACAGAACGGGAACAGCGTATCGATAACATACGACGTCTCAGCCTCTGACCCCAACGGCGTCATCGTCAAGTTCGAGTGGGACTTCGACGGAAACGGCACCATCGACGCGACCACCACCAGCGCCCCGGCGCTCTATACCTACAGCTCGTCCGGAACCTACAGCCCGGTTGTCACGGTGACGGACAACCAGGGCGCCACTGCCACGAGCTCCACCACTGTAGATGTGCCGGACGTATCGGCCTCCTCCGGCTCCGGCTCGGTCTCTGACAGCGGCAGCGGCTCCGGCGGCAAGGGCGGCTGCTTCATAGCAACGGCTGCCTACGGCAGCTACCTCGACCCGCATGTTGAGGTGCTCCGCGGGTTCAGGGATGACGTGCTCATGGAGAACCCGCTGGGCAGGTCGTTCGTGGACTTCTATTACATGGTCTCCCCGCCGATGGCTGACTTCATAGCCAGGCACGAGACGCTGAGGACGGCGGCGAGGATAGTGCTTACTCCCATCGTCTACTCTATCGAATACCCCGTACCGGCAGTATCGCTGGCATTCATCTTCGCGGGCGCCGTGGTCTTTGCCCGCACCGGCAGGAGACGGGCGCGCTAAGAAGTACAGTTTCCAAGGAGAACATGGAGGGCCGCAGGGCGCCGTCAACACGGCCTTGCGGCCCTTCTTTTTTGGGCCCGTTTTTCGAGCGAGCGTATTCCGAGGAGCACCCCGCCGGTAAGGACGAGCGCCATGGCGAAAAAGAGCATGCCGCCCCTGGTATGGAGGCTGCCGTACAGGACCCTCTCGTCTATGTAATAGCCTCCGAGCGTTAGGGCGGTTATGCGCACACCGTTCTTTATGACCGCTATCGGGATGACAGAGAGCATGAGCATGAGCCTTCCGGGCCATGTCCTCAGGAACATCTCGGCAGCCATGATGCCGGAGATGACGAGCACCGTGCTAGAACGTATGCCGCTGCACTGCCTGGCTACCTCGACGGAGAGCCCGGGCAGATGGAAGAAAAAGCCGTCCCTGTGCGCGGGCGCGCCCGAGAGGCTAAGAAGGCCCCACGCCACCTCGGTGGAGCCTTTCTGCAGAAAGTAGACTGCGGGGTCGAGCGCCTTTTCCGGCACCGGCACCATGAACAGGAGAAAGAACAGCGGAAAGAGGGCTGATCGGGCAGACTTCAAGCCGAAAAAGACAACGAACGACCCCATGAAGAAAAGTACGGCCGAAAGTATCATGGCCATGAGGATTAACTCGGGCGTTGCGCTTGAGGATATGATGGCAATGGCGCAGAGGGCCGCGGCTGAGAGCATTATCGGAATACCGGCCCTTGCTCCGTACGCGGCGCAGGCGCTTATCTCTTTTCTCCTGACGTAGAAGAAATAGGCGGCCAGAGCCGGTATGAGGACTATGTACGAGTGGAGCTCGCTCTCCATCGAGAGGGCGTAGAGCTTTATAAAGAAGGGCGAGAACGCGGCCATTATGATAAGGGCAGCGGCAGAAAGGCCCATGCCCCTCATCCTCATGGGAGTGGAAGCAGCCGCAAGCCTCTGTCCAGCGTCCGTCTTCACAGTACCGTGTCCTTTTCCGCGCCTGGCAACGAGATCCTCTGCTTGATCGTCGCCTTGTACATGCCGCCCTTTGCCCTGAGGTGGCGCATTATCCAGCGGCCTATCTGGGCCGCGCAGAGCCCCTTTTCATACCAGCCGAGTCTTGTCCTGGTTATGGCGAGGAACTGCTCTGTCACAAGCCTGCTCTGTATGTATTTATAAATGCCCCTGTGAGAGGAGTCCCACCAGACCGCAATTTCGTTCCTCGGCAGCCTCCGCGAGTTCCGCGCATGGTCCCTCCTTAAGAACAGACGCTCGGGTATTTCGTGGAACTTGCCCCTCAGGCATATCTCCATGAGCAGCACGTAATCCGCCCCGAAATACCTGCCCAGGAGCTTCGTCTCCCTGAGAACGTCAGAGCGGATGAGGCCGAAGATCGGGTTAGCGAGGTTGACCTTTGTGAGAAAATGCCTGAGGCGCCGGTGCGGCCTTTCCCACGGCATGTTAAGCCTGTCCTCGTATTTCAGCAGCTCCCTGCCGTTTTCGTCGATGAGTGTGGTCTTGGGATAGCAGAGCGCCACGTCCGGCCTCGACTCCAGCACCTCCAGGCAGCGTTCGAGGAACTCGGGCGCGCATATGTCGTCATAGGCTATCCATTTGAAGAACCTCGCGCGGGAAAGGTTGAATACGGCGTTGAAGTTCGCGGCCGCGCCGAGGTTCGCCTCGTTCCTGTACAGGCGGACCCGCCCGTCGGCGCGGGCGTATTCCGAGCATATCTCCCAGGTCGCGTCGGTCGACGCGTTGTCGGATATCACGAGCTCGAAATCCCCGAAGGTCTGGCCGAGAATCGATTCGATCGATTGCCGGAGGTAGCGTTCTGCATTGTAAACGGGAAGACCTATGCTTATCCTCGGTCTCGTTTCCATCAAGTGCCCTTTCACGCGATTAGTATCCTGCTTTTGATACCCATGTTCCTTATCATGCTCCATACTTCTGATGCGTAGTTCGGGTTCATCAGAACTATTACGTCAGGCCTGTACTCCGGGAGGAAAGAAGGCGGGACTATCTGCTGGCCTGTCCCCGGGATGTAC
>CAZDUP010000114.1:0-7836 GCA_964508625.1 uncultured Thermodesulfobacteriota bacterium | reverse complement strand
AAGGGGAGTTTTATCCCCGTTATTTCTTATCGGCTTAAGCTCGGCTTACTTTAGAAAAATCTTTGAACAGCAACTACCTGTAACAATTAGGATTTTTTCGCGCACTTATCATTCCCGCACTGGCCTTTGGCAAGGCAGGCCCGCCCTTGACAAGTATTTGGAATACATAGTACGCTTTCCAAGGACGTTAACCCAAATAACCGGTAGATATGCTCCTTAGAAGATGGGCACCCATCCTTGCGCTTGCCTTGACGCTTACGGCAACGGTCCTTTTATATCAAAGGCTTACGGACGCTGAGCGCGCCGGTCTGTCCACCCGCCTCGCAATCAAGACCGCGGCAGTCAAAGACGACCTCAAGGACAATATCGAGTTCAGGGCAAATTCCATAGCCAGGCTCGCCAGGGTCTGGGAGGGCAGGGGCGACCCTTCGATCGCCGACTGGCAGAGGGATGCCAGGATAGTACTCGAGGACATTCACGGCATAAAAGCCATTGTCTGGTCTGGCAGGGACGGCGGTACGGTCTCTGTTGTAGGCGACATCTCAGGGGCTGCCATACCGGCCCATCACATGCAGACTACTGGCAAGGGTCCTGTCATCCACGGAGAGGTGTCGCTCAAGGACGGCAGGAACGGCCTCGTCATCTCGGTTCCGATATATGACCGCGGCGCGGCCATGGGCGTTGTCTCCGGCGTCTTCGATTCAAGGGAGACCTTTGAAGGCATACTTTCAAGGAGCAGGCATGATCTGGACGAGTATTCGGTCATGCTGGCCGGAAAAGATAATATCGAGGTCTTCAGTGGAGGCCCTGCGGATGCGAACGAGTGGGCCCAGAATCTGCCCCTCTCCATTACGGGCGCGGACTGGACTGTAAAGGTATGGCCGAACAACGAGACCATAGGCCGCTCGCTTACGGTCTTCCCCGCCGTGGTCCTCGGCCTGGGCTCGCTCTCCTCAGTGCTCCTTTCGATACTCCTCTATTTCGCGGGCTCGGTCCGGGCAAAGGACAGGGGGCTTGAGGCGGCAAACGCGATGCTAAGGGCTGAGATAGAAGAGAGGGCCAGGACAGAGGAGCAGTTGAGGAGGAGCGATGACAAGTTCAGGGGCCTGGTCGAGGCCTCGACCGACATCATATGGGAGATGGACGGCAGTGGGAGATACACCTATGTGAGCCCGAAGGTAAGGGAGATACTCGGCTACGAGCCAGGAGAGGTGCTCGGGAAATCACCCTGGGAGTTCATGCTGCCTGAGGAGGCGGAGCGGGTAAGAGAGGAGTTTGCCGCAATACTCGAGGCTAGAAGGCCCTTCAGCCTCATGGAGAAGATCAAGATACGGAAGGACGGCGCAGCCGTCGTGCTCGAGACGTCCGGCGTGCCGGTGCTCGGCGGGAACGGCGCATTTTTAGGCTACCGGGGCATTGCCAGGGACGTCACCCGCAGAAGGCTTGCCGAGGACGCGCTCAAAAAGAGCCAGGCCAGCCTCAATAACGCCCAGAGGATAGCCCAGATGGGAAGCTGGGAATGGGACATATTGAAAGACGATCTCTTCTGGTCAGACGGTATCTACAGGATATTCGGAATAAAGCCTGGAAGCTTTGGCGCGACATATGAGGCCTTCCTGGGATTCGTCCATCCTGAGGACAGGCTCACAGTCCACAAGAGCGTCACCGAGGCGCTCACGCTCAAAAAGCCATATTCAATAGAGCACCGCATAGTGCTGCCTGACGGGACTGAGAAGGTAGTGCAGGAGCAGGGCGAGGTCGCCTTCAACGCGGATGGCGTGCCTGAGCGCATGTCAGGGACAGTGCAGGACATAACCGAGAGGAAACGGACCGAAGAACAGCTCAGGCTCTACAGGGAGCACTTGAAGGAGCTGGTCGAGGAGAGGACCGCTGAGTTGAAGGCCTTGAACCAGAAGCTCGCCTTCGAGGTCGAGATAAGGAAAGAAGCGCAGGACGCGGTCGGCAAGATGAACGAAGCCCTCGAGAAGAGGGCCGGGGAGCTCGAACGCGTCAACAAGGAGCTCGAGGCATTCACCTATTCAGCCTCGCACGATTTGCAGGAGCCGCTGCGGGTGATATCCGGCTACGTCCAGCTCCTCTCCCGCCGGTACCAGGGCAAGCTCGACAAGGACGCCGACGAGTTCATCTTCTACGCCGTGGACGGGGTGACGAGGATGCAGCGGCTCATAAACGACCTGCTATCATACTCCCGCATCGGCAGGCTCAAGGGCCTCAAGCGGGTCGATTGCGAGGCCTCGCTCGGGCGCGCCGTCGCGAACCTCAAGGCGCTTATTGACGAGAGCCAGGCCATAATAAGGCACGGCGGGCTCCCTTCGATAGAGGCGGACGAATCGCAGCTCGAGCAGCTCTTCATGAACCTCATCTCGAATGCTGTCAAGTACCGCTCGCAAGACCGCCCGCTCATAACGGTATGCGCGGCAAGGCAGGACGGTGAATGGCTCTTCTCGGTCACTGACAATGGCATTGGCATCGAGCCAAAATATTCAGACAAGATATTCGACCTCTTTCAGAGGCTCCACAGGAACCCGGACCAGCCCGGCACCGGCATAGGGCTGTCCATCTGCAAGAAGGTCGTCGAGAACCACGGAGGCAGGATATGGGTGGAGTCGATGCCAGGGGCCGGCTCGACCTTTTACTTCACCATACCTGTCAAGGAGGCTGTAAATGCGTGACGGGTCATCGAGGCCTATAGAGATACTGATGGTCGAGGACAACCCCAGCGACGTGCGCCTAACCATAGAGGCCTTCAGGGACGCGAAGGTACAGAACAATCTGCACGTGGCGCCCGACGGGGTCGCGGCAATGGAGTTCCTCAGGGGCGAAGGGGCCCACGGCAACGCGCCGAGGCCGGATATCATACTTCTGGATTTGAACCTGCCGGGAAAGAGCGGCACCGAGGTGCTCGAGGAGATAAAGGGCGACCCGGAATTGAAGCGCATTCCCGTGATAGTGCTCACCACCTCTGACAACGAGGCGGACATAAGGAGGGCCTACGACCTTCACGCGAACGCGTATATAACGAAGCCGGTGGACCTTGACAGGTTCTTCGGCATAGCCGAGGCCGTGGAGGACTTCTGGCTGTCCGTGGCAAAGCTGCCGACGAGGTGAAAAGAGCATGGTAAAGGTAAACCTTATAGAGATACTGCTCGTCGAGGACAACCCGGCTGACGCGAGGCTCTTGAAAGAGATGCTCATGGAATCGAGCCTCAAGGGGCGGTTCACCATAGAGCACGCCAAGAGCATGGAGGAGGGGCTCTCGCGCCTCGCAAGAGAGCACTTCGACGTGGCTCTCCTCGACCTCATGCTGCCGGACTCGCAGGGGCTCGATACCTTCATGAAGGTAAAAAAGTCCTTCCCTTCCATCCCCATCGTGCTCCTTACGGGCCTCTCGGACGAGACGCTCGCGGCGCAGGCCGTGAGAGAGGGCGCGCAGGACTACCTCGTAAAGGGGCAGGTTGCCCCGGGCATGCTGGCCCGCTCGCTCGTCTACGCCATCGAGAGGAGCCTCTCCGAGCGCTCAGGCAGGGGGGCTGAAAAGCTCTCCTCTGGCTCCAGGTTCCGCCCTGAGATGATAGGGACGAGCACCGCTCTCAGGGACGTCAAATCCCTCATCGAGACCGTATCGAAGACGTCCAACACCTCTGTCCTCATAACAGGGGAGACAGGCACGGGCAAGGAGCTCGTGGCCAACTCCATACATTATTCGAGCAGCCGCTCGGACGGACCTTTCATAAAGCTCAACTGCAGCGCCATACCCGACACTCTCATGGAAGCCGAACTCTTCGGCTATGAAAAGGGCGCCTTCACCGACGCCCGCCAGTCCAAGAAGGGGCTTTTCGAGCTTGCCGACGGCGGCACCATATTCCTGGACGAGATAGGGGACATGGACATAAGGCTCCAGCCCAAGCTCCTGCAGATGTTGGAGAACAGGACGCTCCGCAAACTGGGCGGCGTTGGCGACATAAGGATAGACGTGCGCGTGATAGCCGCGACCAACGTGGACCTCTCGGAGATGGTGCGGGCAAGGCGCTTCAGGGAGGACCTCTTCTACAGGCTCAACGTCATGGTAATAGAGCTCCCTGCATTGAGGGAGCGCAAGGAGGACGTCCTGCCCATTGCAAGGCACTTTTTAAGGGACGGCGCAGAGGCAATGGGCGCGGGCGCGCCAAAGTCCCTGGACCAGGGCGCCATAGACGCGCTACTCAATTACGACTGGCCGGGCAACATAAGGGAATTGAAGAACGTCATCGAGCGCGCCGTCATACTGGCAGGGTCAGGGGCCGAGGTAAGGGCCGAGCACCTGCAGATAAACCACCACCATGTCCCGCCTGCCCGGAATACGGAGCGCATGGTCCCAATAGCCGGGTATTCTACAGAGATGTCGCTTGAAGATCTCGAGCGCGCGCATATCAAAAATGTGCTCGAGAAGACAGGCGGCAACATAACCCACGCATCCCGCATACTTGGTGTTTCACGCCTTACGCTGCGAGAAAAGGCCAAAAAATACGGCCTCAAGGAGGAGTAACCAAAAATAACAGCTCAGCTGGTAAGAAATTTGTCAGCGATAAGTTTCTTACCGCCCAAAGTGGTAAATTAATTATCACCCATCCAGAATCTTCTCTTTTTTTCCTGATTTTCCCAAGAAAATAGCGAACTCTAATCCTGGCACATTCCTTGCTAAATACTCCGGGTATATGCAATGCGTACTACTGCCATAAGAAGTTTTACGCAGGCCGTTCAAGTCGGAACTTCGAAGAGGATCTTTATGGACGAAGCTGTGAGCTTAAGGAGGGTGCTTGTAGTCGATGACGAGGAGTCGATGAGGGAGGTCTGCTCTGAGATACTCGATATAGCCGGTTACAGCGTGAGAACGGCATCTAACGGCAGGGAAGCGATCGAGTTGCTCGATGAAGAGCTGGATCTCGTGCTAACTGACGTTAACATGCCGGAGCTGGGCGGGCTGGATTTCTATACCGAGGCAGTGCGACGGGACTGCCTGTTCCAGGACAAGTTCCTTTTCATGACCGGCGACAGACGGGCCATTGAGATGGTCAGCGCAATGAACTCGAGCTTTATAAAGAAGCCTTTCAGGGTCAAGGAGCTCCTCTCGGCCGTCGATTCCGCCATCAACAAGTCATATGCCGCAAAGAGGGCCGCAACGAGGCTCAAGGTCCCGGGGTGCGGGGTCCTCATAGAGGACGGCATCAAGACGAAGGTGAGCGCCGTGACAGAGGACATCTCAAGGCACGGCATGAGAATTTCATATATGGGGCGCCCGCTCGATGCGGGATCTGTCTTCGGCGTGAGGCTGTCGGCCTTCTGCCTGAACCTGGTAAAGCAGGCGAGGGTCATGTGGTCCGCCGAGGGCGTAAACAGGATTGTCACATCAGGGCTCATGTTCACCGTGCCGCTGCAGGACTCGATGATAGCGGAGCTCGCGGTGCAGGGCCAGTACATTTGAATGAGGAGGGTCGGACAATGGCTATGAGGAACATGGCAGGCGAGATCAAGGTAAATGCGGCAGCGGGGGTGGCGCACACATGGCCCCTTCCGTATGAGGAGCCCCTGGCGAGGACAGGCGCGGCTAAGGCCGAGACAGCGGCCGGCGATTACACGGGCTCATCTGATTCCATAAACATCTACTTCAGGGAGATAAAGCGTTTCAAGCTCCTCAAGGCCGACGAGGAAAAGGCCCTCGCAAAGAGGGTCGCGAAGGGCGACCAGGAGGCGAGAAGGCATATGATTGAGGCCAACCTTCGCCTTGTGGTGAACATAGCCAAGAGGTACGTGAACAGGGGCCTTGCGCTCCAGGACCTCATAGACGAGGGCAACATAGGGCTCATAAAGGCAGTGGAGAGGTTCAAGGCCACGATGGGCTGCCGCTTCTCGACCTACGCGACCTACTGGATAAGGCAGACCGTGGAAAGGGCGCTCGCGAACAAAGGGAGCATGATTAGGCTCCCCATCCACATAGTAACTGACATGTCCCGGATGGAGAAGGCCTCAAGAGAGTTCAGGGTCTTATCCAACAGGGAGCCCAGCACCCAGGAGATATCCGATAAAACCGGTCTCTCGGGCCGCTACGTCAAGAAGCTCGAGAACCTCTCCAAGCGCACACTCTCGCTCGAGACCGCCGCGCACGAGGACTCGGATTCATCTCTTTTAGAGAGCATAGAGGACGAGCGCACGCCCGCGCCAGCAGAGTACATAACCGAGACGAGGCGGAGCGAACGGGTCGAGAGATGGCTCAATATGCTCGATGAGAACGAGAGGAAGATAATAAGCCTGCGCTTCGGCATAGGCGACTACGCGCCGAGGACGCTCGAGACCATAGGCCAGCAGTTCGGCGTGACAAGGGAGCGCGTCAGGCAGATAGAGGAGAAGGCCCTCATGAAGCTCCGCGAAATAGCCTTATGCAAGGAACAGGGTTCGGCCGCAGACCTGATGTAAACCGTCTTTCATCGCCGCAAACAGAAAGGAGCTGGCTATGATCCGGGTAATGGTCTCGATGTCTGGGCTGCGCTGCTCCGAAGTGGTCGCGGGCATACTGGATGACGCCGGTGGGATAGAAGCTTTCGTAAGGGATCCACGAACGGACGGACCCCTCGCCGACGAGGCCGGGCCTGAAGTGCTGGTAACTGACCTGGAGACTTATTCGGACCCGTCGCGGGCTTCATTCCCGGCAGGCGCGAGGGTGCTCGTAATCGCCCCTGATGGCGAGGACGATCTGCCGGTCATCGAGAGCCCGCTTTACGGCATCATAGGCAAGAGCGCCAAGCTCATCGAGCTGCAGACAGCGGTAAAGGCCATTGCAAATGGAGTAGTCCTGCGAGAGGAACCGGGAGGAAAGACTGCCGTGAAAAAAACGGCGGAAGGCTGCGCTGGTATCAGCATCTCTGCATAGCGATATCGAATAGACTATTTGAAAATTTGGACAATCCCGCACTAATTTACCCTGCCGACAGTTAAGTTCCTGCCCCGCTTGCTTCCCAGCCCAGACGTGCAGCATCTTGAACGGGGGCCGCCGAAAGGCGGCCCTCCCGTCATTTCGGGCCTTGGATGCACTGATCCAGCCAACAGCAGCCGCTGATAACCATCCTGTTCACTGCAAAAAAACAAATAAAACGTTAAAAGATTGACTTTTTACTCAGAATTTTATATTTTTGATGAAATTCATACATAATTCCAGGGTACGTAGCAAAAGCAATTGCCATCATACGAATTCTGCTTGGAGGCAGCATCATGAAGAGGACATCGACTATAGGCATGGTACTTTTCGGGCTAATTTTGGGAATGGTCATGACCGCTTGCGGTGGCGGCGGGGGCGGGGGCGACAGCAGCAGCGGAACGGAGTCAATGTCATACAGCGGTTTGACGAGCCAAGCCTCGATTGCCGATGCCAATTCTGAAGACATTACTACAGGCGCATACGAGGGTGGTTCTACGGGCTCCAGCATGTGGTTTGGGAATTCAATGCAGGATATTGAAAGCCCTGATGGCCAGACTGGCTATCTGGCGCTCGCCCAAGCCGTGGAGAAGAGCGTCAGGAAGCTCGAGGCTTCTTCGACCGATCAGTCCGGAGGTTCCAGGGCGATAATCACAGTTAGTGAGGAGATCATCGGTGATTGCCCGGGCAGCCCTGGAAGCGCAGCAGGCACATTTTACATCAACGATCAAAACGGCAATTTCACTGCGGTCCTGGTCTTTAACGATTACTGCACTCAGGGCAGAACCATCAGGGGCACCGCATATATTTCGGGGAATGTGAATGAGACCGGAGATATGCAGCTTGCCGCGACCTATAGTTCCATTACG
>CAZDUP010000113.1:0-7837 GCA_964508625.1 uncultured Thermodesulfobacteriota bacterium | reverse complement strand
GATCATGCTCGCAAGGAATAAAAACTTTCACTACGAGCCCTATCCGGAGGAGGGCGAGCCAGGGGACGCGAAGGCCGGCCTCCTTGCCTACGCTGGCCAGAGGCTCCCGTTCATAGACCGGCTGGTCTTCAAGCTCGAGAAGGAGGCCATGCCCCGCTGGAACAAGTTCCTCCAGGGCTACTACGACAACTCGGGGATAAGTTCGGACAGCTTTGACCAGGCCATATCCATGTCAACCACTGGCAAGCCAGGGCTCACCGATGAGATGAGCGAGCGGGGCATGAGGCTCCTCACCTCTGTAAAGCCATCGACCTTTTACTCGGGCTTCAACATGCTCGACGACGTGGTCGGCGGCTACTCTCCGGAGAAGCAGAAGCTCCGCCAGGCCATATCCATTGCCCTCGATTTCGAAGAGTACATCGAGATATTCAACAACGGCAGGGGCGTGGCTTCCATGTCAGCCCTGCCGCCTGGCATCTTCGGCTACAAGGATGGCAAAGAGGGCATAAACCCCCTTGTCTATGACTGGGACGAGGCCAGAAAAAGGCCTGTAAGGAAGAGCATCGAAGAGGCAAGGAGGCTCCTTGCAGAGGCCGGGTATCCTGGCGGCAGAGACAAGTCCGGCAAGCCCCTTGTCATCACCTTCGACAACTCGTGGACGGGCGCGGACGCCACGCCCATGATAAACTGGTACATAAAAAAATTCGCGCTCCTGGGCATTCAGCTCGAGAGCAGGACGACCGACTACAACCGCTTTCAGGAGAAGATGTTCAGGGGAAACTTCCAGTTCTTCTCCTGGGGGTGGAACGCTGACTACCCTGACCCCGAGAACTTCTTCTTCCTCCTCTCAGGCTCGAACAGCAAGGTCAAGCACCAGGGCGAGAACGCTGCCAACTACTCGAACCCCGAGTTCGACAGGCTCTTCAAGGTCATGGAGAACATGGACAACGGCCCTGAGAGGCAGAAGGTCATAGACGAGATGATAGCCATATCGCGCGTGGACGCGCCCTGGGTCTGGGGCTTTCACCCCGTTGCCTTCTCGCTCCAGCACGGCTGGGTCGAGAACGTCAAGCCCAACCCCATGGCTAACAACTCGATGAAGTACATAAAGATTGACGCGGCCAAGAGGCAGGAGAAGAGGGACGAGTGGAACAGGCCGAATATCTGGCCGGTCGTGGCGGTCATAGCTATTTTAGCCATATCGTCTCTTCCTGCCATAATCACGATGAGAAGGAAGCGGGGGCTGAGCAAGAAACATGAGGGTTAATCAATTGACTGTCATTGCGAGGAGCCGGAAGGTGACGAAGCAATCTCCTAGTAATGCTGGACGGACTGAGATTGCTTCGCTCCGCTCGCAATGACTGCGGATAATCTCCCCCATCCCCTCTTTAGAAAAGAGGGGTTCGCAGGAATACTATGCTCTCGTACATAATAAGACGCATATTATACGCCATCCCGATCATAATCGGCGTGAACGTGCTCACGGCGCTACTCTTCTTTTACGTGAACAAGCCTGACGATATGGCAAGGAAGATCCTCGGCGAGAAGAACGTGACCCCGGCTGCCATTGAGAACTGGAAGCGTGACCACGGCTATGACCTGCCGAGCTTTGTGAACACGGAAGAAGAGGGCGTAAAGAAGCTCACTGAGACCATCTTCTTCCAGAAGTCCGTGCCTCTGCTCTGGTTCGACTTCGGCAGGTCTGACAGGAACAACATAGACATCGGCGCTGAGATAAAGACGCGCATGTGGCCAAGCCTCGCAATAAGCCTTCCCATGTTCGCGGCAGGGCTCGTCATAAACCTCTTTTTCGCGATGATGCTCGCATATTACCGGGCGACCTATATCGACATCTGGGGCGTTGTTCTGGCCGTCATACTCATGTCTGTCTCGACTCTATTCTACATCATCGGCGGGCAGTATATCCTCGGCAAGCTCCTGAAGCTCTTCCCCATCTCAGGCTACGACACCGGCCTCCACGCGGCCAAGTTCCTGGTGCTGCCGGTAATCATAGGAATAATAGCCTCGATCGGAGTTGGCGTCAGGTTCTACAGGACGGTCTTCCTCGAAGAGATAAACAAGGACCATATAAGGACCGCGCGCGCAAAGGGCCTTACCGAAGGCATGGTGCTCTTCAAGCACGCCTTGAAGAACGCGATGATACCAGTGCTCACGAACGTGGTCGTCTCCATACCCTTCCTCTTTTACGGGAGCCTCATCATGGAGACATTCTTCGCCATACCGGGCCTCGGCAACTTCACAATAGACGCCATACAGTCGCAGGACTTCGCGATAGTACGCTCCATGGTATATCTCGGGTCGATACTCTACATCGTCGGTCTTATTCTTACTGACATAAGCTATACCCTCGTTGACCCGAGGGTAAGGTTTGAATGACATGCCGGTAATCCTCGCGACAGACCTCATAATCTATTTTCTCGCCGTGGCGATAATCTATTTTGCCTTCTCGGCCAGGGGAGACGGCATCGCTGCAAGGGCCTGGGCCGGGATACGCACGAACAGGCTCGCGCTCGCGTGCATGGCCGTGCTCTTCGTCTATTTCGGCATAGCCCTCCTCGACAGCATACGCTACAGAGACCCTGTGCTCGACGAGGACGGGAAGCATGCTGTCAGCGAAAAGGGAGAATACATCTACAGCCCTCAGGCCCTGAGCCTCCTTGACAGGGGCCTCTCTGACATGCGCACCGAAGGCGAGAAGAGCTACTCGGCCCCGTTCGCCAGATACCTCTTCACAAAGGAATCGATAGAGCTGCCCAACGGCCAGACCGTCCGGGACTACCCGGCGTTGAGGCACCCCGGTGCCCACTGGCTCGGCACTGACAAGGTCGGAAACGACGTGCTCTTCATCGCCTTGAAGGGCGTGCGTACGGCCATTGTCATAGGCGCGGGCACAACGCTCATCATGGTGCCGTTCGCGATATTCTTCGGCGTCGTCGCCGGATATTATGGCGGCCTGATAGACGATATCGTTCAGTACATCTATACCACCCTCGCCTCCATACCTGGCGTGCTCCTCATAGTCGCATTCATGCTCCTTTTCGGCACGTCAGGTTACCAGGGCGGCCTGATAACGCAAGCGCAGATAAGCCTGGAATTCTTCGTCCTCAACGAGCGTCTGTTCTGGCTTGCGCTCATCCTGGGCATAACGTCATGGACGGACCTGTGCAGGCTTATAAGGGGCGAGACATTGAAGCTAAGGGAGCTCGAGTACGTGCAGGCATCCCGCGCCTTCGGGGTATCTAAGCCGGGCATAATAGCAAGGCATATCGTCCCCAATGTCATGCACCTCGTGCTCATAACATTCGTCCTCCAGTTCAGCAGCCTCGTATTGGCAGAGGCGATACTGAGCTACATAGGCATAGGCGTGGGTCCGCAGATGGGGAGCTGGGGCAACATGATAAACACGGCCCGTCTCGAACTTTCAAGGGACCCAATCGTCTGGTGGAACCTCTTCGCGGCATTCGTATTCATGTTCGCGCTCGTGCTGCCTGCGAACATATTCGGCGACGCGGTACGTGACGCGCTTGACCCGCGCCTGCGTACAGGCAAGGGCTGGCACTGATATGACACCCATACTACAGGTTAAAAATCTTAAAACCTACTTCAAGACCCCGAACGGCCTTGCAAAGGCCGTTGACGGCATCTCGTTCGAGATACCCAAAGGGGGCACCTTTGCCCTTGTGGGCGAGTCGGGTTCCGGGAAGTCCATTACAGCCCTCTCGATAATACAGCTCGTGCCAGAGCCTGCCGGATATATCGCTGGCGGCGAGGTCATATTGAACGGCGCTGATATCGTGCCGCTCGATGAGAAGAAAAAACGCGAGATCCGCGGCAACAAGATATCCATGATATTCCAGGAGCCGATGACCTCCCTTAACCCGGTCTTCACGATAGGCGACCAGGTGATGGAGGCCATCGTCCTCCATCAGAGCAGGAGCAAGGCAGAGGCCAGGGTCGCGGCCATAGAGATGCTTGCCAAGGTGCACCTGCCGGAACCTGGAAGGCTCTTCAACGAATACCCGCACCGCCTCTCCGGCGGGCAGCGCCAGAGGGTCATGATAGCAATGGCCCTTGCCTGCAGGCCTGACCTCCTCATAGCAGATGAGCCCACGACAGCCCTCGACGTGACCATACAGGAGGAAATATTAAAGCTCATCCGCGATATGAAGGAAGAGACGGGCACAGCAGTGCTCCTCATAACGCACAATATGGCCCTCGTCTATCAGAACGCGGACAGCGTAGGGGTGATGTACGCCGGCAAGCTCGTAGAGGTCGCGTCAAGCAGGACGCTCTTCAGAAACCCCATGCACCCGTACACCATAAAGCTCCTTCGCTCCATACCCGGACAGGAGAAGAGAGGCAAGGCGCTCGATACTATCCCCGGGTCAGTGCCTCCGGCCACCTCGTACCCGAAGGGTTGCCACTTTAGCGGTCGGTGCCCCAGGGAGATGCAAGGCTGCGCGTCGATAGAGCCGCCCCTTGCCGAGTGGGCTCCGGGCCACCATGCAGCCTGCCATCTCTACGACCCGTCGTTCATGAGCAAGCCCCATTCAAAGCCAATACGCCAGGAGCCTGATGTCGCCGCTCCCCTTTCTGTGCCGCCAGCTGAAAGGGAGAGCCTCCTTGACATAAAGGGCTTGAAGACCTGGTACCCTATAAAAAAAGGCGTGCTCAAAAGGACCGTTGGGCACGTAAGAGCAGTGGACGGCATAGACCTTGACGTCAAAAAGGGCTCGACGCTCGCGCTTGTCGGCGAATCGGGCTGCGGGAAGACAACTGCCGGGAAGTCGATATTGCAGCTCATAAGGCCCACGGCAGGAGAGATAGTATTCAAGGGCAGGGACCTCACGAGGCTAAAAGAGCGGGAGCTCAAGAAGTACAGGTCGCTCCTCCAGATAATATTCCAGGACCCGTACTCGTCCTTGAACCCTAGGCTCACAGTGCTCGAAACAATAGAGGAAGGGCTCAGGGCAGTAAGGCCGGGCATGAAAATGGGCGAGAGACTCGAGAAGGTCGCCTCAGTCATGGAGCGCGTGGGGCTTGCGCCTGAGATGATGTCGCGCTATCCGCACGAGTTCTCGGGCGGCCAGCGCCAGAGGATAGGCATAGCGCGCTCGCTCGCGGTTGACCCTGAGTTCATCGTATGCGACGAGGCTGTCTCTGCCCTCGACGTTTCAGTGCAGGCGCAGATACTCAATCTATTGAAGTCCATCCAGAGGGACTTCGGCCTATCCTTCCTTTTCATAACCCATGACCTCGGCGTGGTCGAGTACATAGCAGACGAGGTTGCCGTCATGTACGCCGGGAAGATAGTCGAGCGCGCGCCGACTGCGGAGATATTCGCCAACCCGAAGAACGACTACACAAAAAAGCTCTTGGCAGCTGTGCCGAGGATAGACGAGAGGCTTGTAAACTCGTGGAGGCTTCCGGGGCACGACAGCCCGAAGAAAGAGTAGACCCCGCATGGACTACGCTCTCCTCAAGTTCGCACATGTATTAGGCGTTGTGCTCCTGGGCGGCGGGCTCATCGGCGTCTGGGTATCTGACCTGAGGTCAAGGCAGGCGGCGGACGCTGCCCTCTTTGCCGAGGCAACGCGCAATATAGCCCTCTTCTATAATGCCGTGGTTGTCCCGGGCGCGCTCGTATTGCTTTTTTCGGGCGCATGGATGACGACTGTATTTTACGGGGGCTGGGGCTTCCTCGAAATGCCGTGGTTCGCCGGGATGATACTTCTATTTGCCCTCGAGTTTGTCGAGGGTAACACGATCACCCGCGTCTATTTCATGCGCCTCCGGAGGATAGCCTTCGAAAGGCTCAACTCAGGTACGGGTGGTGGGCAGCTCAACTCGGAGAGGCACAGGTTTCTACCGGCCTTTACGCACTTCCTCGACCTGCCGATACTTGTTCTGATAATAGCGCTCGGTGTGATAAGGCCGGAGAGCTGGGGGTTTTTCTTTGCCGGAATGATAATCGCCCTTGGAGCAGGCCTCGGCTTGACGCTTTCCATGCGGCGGCTCTATCCGGTAAGAGCAAACGGTTAAAGCAGCCCTTCAAAAACAAAAAAGGGTAGACAGCTACAAGCCGTCTACCCTTTTCCAATCCAATGGGTTCAGTCCTGAAGTTCTTTCTTCTTGCCCTTGAGCACCACCTTGACCTTGCCAGCGGCGATCTCGCGTAAGGAAGTCACAACAACCTTGTTGTCGGTCTTCACAAGAGCAGGCGCGCCTTTTATAAGGTCCCTCGCCCTCTGGGACGCGAGATGTACGAGGATAAACCTGCTCGATACTTCCTTAAGGCAATCCTCAACGGTAATCCTTGCCATATACATGACCTCCTTCAGATCGAAAACGAACTACTATTATACGTTTTAAGGCCCGGCCTGTCAACCGTGAGTGTAATTACTCTACAAGACCCCCGAAATAGCCTTTCAGGGCCTCCCTTACCCTTGGTGATCTGGCCTTCTCAGCCCTTACTATCGACGAGAAGGTCTCGAATGCCCTTTCAAGGTTATCATTTACCACTATGTAGTCATATTCCGGGGCTCTCCTTATTTCGTCAACCGCTATGCCGAGCCTTCTTTTTATCTCCTCGGGCGTGTCCTTGCCCCTGCCCACAAGCCTCTCTTCAGATGCCTTCAACGAAGGCGGCAAAATGAATATATAGACCCCGCCCTCCATCCTTTTCCTCACATTGTCCGCGCCCTGCACGTCTATCTCAAGGATTACGCTCAAGCCCTTCTCGAGCATGGCATCGAGGTCCTTCTTCGACGTCCCGTACTTCTTGCCGTATACGTCCGCGTACTCGAGAAATTCGCCCCTCTCCACCATGCCGTCGAATACCGCGTCGTCAACGAACCAGTAGTCCACGCCGTTCACCTCGCCCGGCCGCTGCTTTCGCGTTGTATACGATACCGAGTTCCTGATGTCCGGGAACTTCTCTGCAGCCATCTTGCAAAGGGTCGTCTTGCCCGCGCCGGATGGCGCTGAGACTATATATGCTATGCCGCTCATTCTACGTTCTGTACCTGCTCCCTAATCTTCTCGACCTCGCCCTTCATGTCTATGACAGTCTGGGTTATCTTCACGTCGTTCGCCTTGGAACCGATCGTATTTATCTCCCTGCCAAGCTCCTGGCAGAGAAAATCGAGCTTCTTGCCGATAGGCCCGGCCGAAGAGAGGAGCGTCCTGAAGAGCTCGAGGTGGCTCTTCAACCTCGTCGCCTCTTCGGCCGTGTCGGTCTTCTCAGCGAAGAGCGCCGCCTCCAGCAATATCCTCGACTCCTCGACCTTGCCCGCGAGTATCTTCTCCATCTCGGCCTTGAGCCTGTCCCTGTAGCCCTCGACCATCTTGGGTATCCGCACCTCTATCGTGAAAAGCAGGCCCTCGAGCGTTTCCATCCTCGAAAGGAGGTCAGCCACCTGGGACTCGCCCTCCTTTGCCCTCCACTCCTCGACCTGTGCAAGCGCCGAATCCAGCCCGGCCTTCACGACCCCCCAGTCCTCGTCGCTCACAGAGCCCTTCCGCTCAAAGGCAAATATGTCCTTCAAAGATAAAATTGTCCCCAGGTCCAGCTCGCCATTTACTCCGACCTCTGACTTGAGCTCATTGGCTGCCTCCATATAAAGCCTCGCCATGGGCACGTTCAACCTCAATGGCGGCGTTTCAGACGAGACCGCGTTTATGTGCACCGAAAAAGAGCCTCGCGAAAAGCGCTTCTTTATCTCGTCCCTTATCCTCGTCTCCATTGACGAGAAGCGCTCCGGAGCGCGCATCGAAATATCGATGAACCTGTGGTTAAGGGTCTTGACCTCTATCG
>CAZDUP010000112.1:0-7843 GCA_964508625.1 uncultured Thermodesulfobacteriota bacterium | reverse complement strand
GGAAGACCAGGTCACCTATCCCCTTACACCAGCCATGCTCGCGGTGCCCAGGGCCAAGGTCGTAAGGGGCTACTCTTTCTTCGGCGTATCTTTCGTATACGTGATATTCGAGGACGGCACTGATATCTACTGGGCGAGAAGCCGCGTCCTCGAATACCTTAACTTCGCATCCGGCAAACTGCCGCAGGGCGTTGCCCCCTCGCTCGGCCCTGACGCCACAGGCGTCGGCTGGGTCTATGAATATGTTGTCGAGGGCAAAGGCATGAGCCTTGCCGAGCTCCGCTCCATACAGGACTGGTACATAAGATACCAGCTCACCTCAGTGCCCGGCGTATCAGAGGTCGCCTCGATCGGCGGGTTCCAGAAGCAGTATCAGGTAAACATCGACCCAAACAGGCTCATCACCCACGGCGTCACTGTCGAGGACGTTACCAGGGCCCTTCGCATGGGCAACCGCGACACCGGCGGTAGGGTCATGGAGATGACCGAGCGCGAGTACATGGTGCGCGGCCTCGGCTATATAAAGAGCATCCCTGATATCGAAGACGCCGTATTGAAGGTAGACCGCACAGGCACGCCGGTGCGCGTGCGCGACGTTGCGCGCGTGGAGATAGGCCCGGAGGAGAGAAGAGGCCTCGCTGAGCTCAACGGACAGGGCGAGGCAGTCGGCGGCATCGTTGTAATGCGCTTCGGAGAGAACGCGCTCGAAGTCATAGACGGCGTAAAGGCCAAGCTTTATGAGATAGAGAGCGGACTGCCTCCGGGAGTGACCATAAGGCCTGTCTACGACAGGAGCGAGCTCATTCACAGGGCCATCGACACCCTGAAGGAGAAGCTCATCGAGGAGTCAATACTCGTCTCGCTCGTCTGCATAGTATTCCTGCTTCATTTCCGCTCTTCACTGGTCGCGATACTGATGCTGCCTGTCGCGATACTATCCTCTTTCATAGTCATGTACCTCATGGGCATAAACGCCAATATCATGAGCCTCGGAGGAATCGCCATCGCGATAGGCGCGATGATAGACGGCGCCATCATAATGGTCGAGAACGGCCACAAGCACCTTGAGAGGAACGAACAGAGGCCGCGCTGGGAGGTAATAACAGAGGCGGCCAAAGAGGTCGGCCCGCCGCTCTTCTTCTCGCTCCTCATCATAACGGTCTCGTTCATGCCGATATTCACGCTCGAGGCGCAGGAAGGGAGGCTCTTCAAGCCCCTTGCCTATACAAAGACATTTGCCATGGCAGCGGCCGCCATCCTCTCCATCACGCTCGTACCGGTCCTCATGGGCATCTTCATCAAGGGCAGGATAAAGCCCGAAGAGAAAAACCCCATAACGAGGTTCCTCATATGGCTATACAGGCCCGCCATAGAGAAGGTATTAAAGCATAAGAAGGCGACCATATTCGCTGCAATAGCCGCTCTCGTTGTGACCATATATCCGTTGAGCAGGCTCGGCAGCGAGTTCATGCCGCCCCTTGATGAAGGCACGCTCCTCTACATGCCTGTCACACTGCCCGGCGTATCCGTGACAAAAGCTGCCGAGATACTCCAGACCCAGGACAGGATAATAAAGGGCTTTCCAGAGGTCGAGAGCGTATTCGGCAAGGCCGGGAGGGCGATGACCGCGACAGACCCTGCCCCGTTCGAGATGTTCGAGACCGTCATAAACCTGAAGCCCAGGGAGCAGTGGCGTCCGGGCATGACCATGGATAAGCTCATCGACGAGATGAACGCCGCCCTCGACTTCCCCGGCATAACGAATGCGTGGACAATGCCCATAAGGGCGAGGATAGACATGCTCTCCACGGGCATAAGGACGCCGGTCGGCATCAAGATATTCGGAAAGGACCTTGGCGAGCTTGAGAAGGTCGCGCTCGACGTGGAGGCTGCTGTAAAGAAGGTCCCCGGCACCGCGAGCGCCTATGCCGAGAGGATAGTAGGCGGCTACTATCTCGACATAGACATCAATAGGGCAGAGGCGGCGAGGTACGGCCTCAAGATAGAGGAGATACAGAACGTCATAACCTCGGCCATAGGCGGCGAGAACGTCACCATGACGGTCGAAGGGCTCGAGCGCTACCCGGTTAACGTCAGGTACAAGAGGGAGCTCCGCGACGACATCGACAAGCTCGGCAGGGTGCTCGTGCCTACCATGACAGGCAATCACATACCTCTTTCCCAGGTCGCTGAACTCAAGGTAAAGCTCGGCCCTCCGGCAATAAGGACAGAGGACGCCCTTCTTACAACATGGATATTCGTGGACGTGCGCGGGAGGGACATCGGCAGCTATGTGAAAGACGCCAGGGCCGCTGTCGAAGAGAACGTGAAATTCCCGCCCGGACATTACGCCTCCTGGAGCGGACAGTACGAGTACATGCAGAGGGCATACGACAGGCTCAAGGTCATCGTGCCCCTCACCTTCATAATCATATTCCTGCTCCTCTATCTCAACTTCAGGTCAATAACCGAGTGCCTGATAATACTTCTCGCCATACCCTTCTCTCTCATAGGCGCGGCGTGGATAGTATATCTCCTGGGCTACAATCTCTCCATTGGCGTTGCCGTTGGCTTCATAGCCCTCGCGGGCCTTGACGCCGAGATGGGAATAGTCATGCTCATCTACCTTGACCAGGCCTACAATAAAAGAAAGGCCGAGGGCAGGATGAATACAAGGGCAGACCTCAACGAGGCCATCATGGACGGAACGGTCTTGAGGGTGCGCCCCAAGCTCATGACCGTGACTGCGATTGTGGCCGGCCTCCTCCCCATAATGTGGAGCATGGGCACAGGCGCTGACGTTATGAAGAAGATAGCCGCGCCGATGGTCGGCGGCATGCTCACATCCGGCCTTCTCGAGCTTCTTGTACTCCCCGCCATATACGCCATCTGGAAGGGCAGAGGGCTCTCGCGTTAGCCGCCCGCCATTTTTCTGCTATCCTCAGATTCAGGGGAATAGGCTTGCAACGTTACCGTTCTCCGCGACAGGAAAAAATTAAGGAAGCTTCCAGTTTCTGCTGTCATTGCGAGCCCTTGTTTAATCAGAGATTCCTTATAGCAGAAATCCTATTACACGGAACGCGGCCCTCGGCCTCGAACAGATGACGACAACAGAACTGGAGGGATGCCCATGAAAAGAATATTGCCGGCAATGGCTCTGCTGCTAGCATTCGCATCTCCATCCGCATTCGCCTCTGACATCCGCATCAATACTATCCCCGTTCAATTCCCTCCAGGACAGATGCCTGGACAGATGCCCGGACAGCCGCCAATGCAAGCGATCGACCCATTCACCGGCGTCGAGCAACAGCAGTTGATGCATGAAACGCTCACTACGCTTCGCGACATGGTGAACGTCATGGGTGCGATACCCTCTATTCCCGAAAGAGAGCGGCAGAGGCTCGATGATATCTCTGAGCGCCTTGATTTCCTCATCACGCGCCAGCAGGACCTTGCCATGCGCCAGAGGATGGGCAGGTAGAAGGTACTCTAATCTGGGTGCATACTGTAAGGTAGTTACTCATCCAAGGAGGTTATCATGAGAAAGACGGCAGTTCTTTCAGCAATATTAGCCGTTCTTTTCGCAACGCCTGCCTCATTTGCCCAGACAGGGGCAACTGGCGGGACCGCTGCACCGCCAACGCCATCGCCTCCAGGCACAGCGCAGGCGCCCTCGCCTGTTACGCCTCTGCCTCCGGCAACGACTCAGACACCGACTCCGACAACTCCTCTGCCACCAGCGACCACCCAGACGCCTTCGCCTGTTACTCCTCTGCCACCAGCGACCACCCAGACGCCTTCGCCTGTAACTCCTGCTCCGCCGCCGACAACAGGCCGGAGCTCGCCAACAGAGCTTCCTCCTGTTACGACAGAGATACCAGAGCCGCTGGCCCAGGTGCCTCCGACAACGGCAGAGACACCTCAGCCTCCGGCCACAGTACCTCCGACAACACCTGATATGCCTCAATCCATAACAGAGCTGCCGCCGTCACAGCAGCCTCCGGCAACTACGCTGCCCCCTGGCACGACCACTCTGCCTCAGGGGTCCACAGGAACAATACCCTTCTCCACCACTTTGCCGGACAATGACACCATAATAACCGGGAATACGATCGAGGAGGACAGGACGCTCGATACGCTCGACAGGCCATTCGGAGAGGAGAGCCTCGACACCGAGACTGAAACGCTTTCTGAATTCGGCACAGAGACCGAGACCAGGACCCTGACCGAGTCAGATACGGAAACCCCTACCACCATACTCGGAAGGGAGACAGACTCTGACATGGGCCAGGATACCGTAAGCCCGTTCGAAGATGAGATGGGTGAGGGCAGCGAGGTCGGCCCGGACAGCGGGAGATCGGACCTCTTCAGCGGAGAGGCAGGCAGATAGCTTGCTCTCTTTTTGGAAAAAGAAAGCAGGCGAAGAAAAACCGGAATCCCTCATCCTGCTAATGTTGACTTGAATAGCCCACTGGGCCATGTTACAATCCGGGGAAATCGTGACGGGGCCTGAAACCAGGCCCCGTCATTTATAGAACCCGGAACGCCTGCCAACTGTCTCACTCTATTCAGTTCTCCCTCTTCAAATCCGCCGGGTCGTAAAACTGACATTAATATCCGGCGCGTTGCGCACAAAATAGCTTGACAATGAACTTTTGTATATGATAGCAATACCCTGTTTTAGGTTTGGGAAGGCCAATTTCATAAACCCCGTACAACTTCCAGACTGATATACAGGGCAGCCCTCTGCTTCACGGGGCGGCGCGGAATAAGTGTAAAAAAATCCAGGGGCTTACGGTCAAATGATATCTCTCGACATAACACTCCTCTATCAGATAATAGGCTTTTTCATCCTCCTTATAGTCCTGAACGTCCTTCTCTACAAGCCTGTGCAGAAGATATTGAAAGACAGGGATGAGAAGATCGACGGCAACATCAAAAAGGCTGCTGAGACCGAAGAGACGGTCGCCAAGGGGCTTGTGGACTATCAGAAAAAGCTCAAGGAAGCCGCTGTAAAGGGGCACGAGGAGAGGAACAGGATAAGGCAGGAGGGGCTTGAGAAGGAAAAGGCCCTCATAGAGGCAGCAAGGCTTGAGGCGGCAAAGGAGCTCTCCTCGATCAGAAAAGAGATAGAGACGAGCAAGTCGGCCGCGCTATCCGGCCTGAAGTCAGAGGCAAAGGGCCTCGCCCGCGAGATAGCTGGCAAGGTGCTTGACAGGACTGTCGCCGGGCTTCTGGCCATAGCGCTTCTTCTGCCTTCGATCGCGCTGGCTTCAGCAGAAGGCGGGCACGAAGCGGGCGGCATGTCGATGACATGGAAGCTCATCAACTTCGGCATACTCGCGGTCGGCGTCTATCTCGTCTGGACAAAGGTGATAAACGGCCTCCTCGACAAGAGGAGCGCGGATATAAAGAAGGCCATCGAAGAGGCCCAGATGGCCAGGGACGAGGCCGAGAAGAAGGCATCGGAGTACAGGGAAAAGCTCGCGCTCCTCGACAGGAAGGTCGCGGACATAGCCAGCGAATTGAAGCTAGAGGGAGAGGCTGAGAAGGCCCGCATAATATCAGAGGCTGGCAAGACAGCCGAGAGGCTCAAAGAGCAGGCCAAGACGGCCGCTGACCAGGAGATAAAGAAGGCCAGGCTCGAGATACGCGAAGAGGCCGCAAGGGCCGCGGTCGAGCTGGCTGAAGAGATATTGAAGAAAGAGCTCTCTCCAGAGGACCACGAGAGGCTCGTAAAAGGATACCTTAACAACCTGAGGCTTAACTGATGAAGAGTTCCGCGTCAAAGAGGTTCGCCAAGGCCCTTATAGAGATAGGCAGGGAAGAGAACGCCTGGGACAGGTACGGCAAAGAACTGCGGACCGTCGTAGCGATGTTCAGGGGAAACCCCGAGCTGGAGAAGGTCCTCCTTAACCCCATGTACAAGCTGGAGGAGAGAAAGGCACTGATGGAGTCGATAGCCTCCTCGGCCGGACTTTCCGCCCACGTCTCGAAGTTCTTCTCCATACTGGTCCAGACCAGGAAGATAGGCTTCCTCGACGAGATCTCTGAGGCATATTCAAGGTTCGAAGACGAGCTCAGCGGCCGGATACGCGCTTCTGTCGAGGCGCCCACGGAGCTCGGCGGCGATGTCGTTGAAGAGATAAGAAAGAGGCTCGGCGAGCTCACCGGCAAGGAAGTGATACTCACGTGCAGCTCTAACCCTGCTCTCCTGGGCGGACTGGTCCTGAAGATCGAGAACACCATACTCGATGGCAGCCTGAAGACCCAGCTTGAGCTCATGAAAGAAAAAATACTCGAAGGGGTGGTTTAGACGATGATCAAGGTAGAGGAGATAAGCCAACTCATCAAGACCCAGATAAAGGGCTTTGAGAAGGAAATTGACATACAGGAAGTCGGCACTGTCATATCGGTGGGCGACGGCATAGCCAGGATATACGGCCTTGAGAAGGCAATGGCGGGAGAGCTCCTCGAGTTCCCCGGCAGCATATACGGCATGGTCCTGAACCTCGAAGAGGACAACGTCGGAGCCGCCATCCTCGGCAGCGACCAGACGATCAAGGAAGGGACCACGGTCAAGAGGACCGGCAGGATAGTCGAGATACCCGTAGGCAAGGCCTTGATGGGCAGGGTCGTGAACGCCCTGGGCCAGGCCATAGACGCCAAGGGCCCCATCGAGAGCAAGGAATTCAGGAGGGTCGAGATAAAGGCCCCCGGCATAGTCGCGAGGAAGTCAGTCAAGGAACCTCTCCAGACCGGCATCAAGGCCATAGACGCCATGATACCCATCGGCAGGGGCCAGCGAGAGCTCATCATCGGCGACCGTCAGACAGGAAAGACCACCGTCGCCATCGACACCATCATAAACCAGAAGGGCCAGGACGTATTCTGCATATACGTGGCCATCGGCCAGAAGCAGTCCACTGTCGCGCAGATAGTCGAGAAGCTCAAGGAGCACGGCGCAATGGACTACACCGTCGTCGTCGCCGCAACCGCAAGCTCCCCTGCCCCTCTCCAGTTCATAGCGCCCTACACGGGCTGCGCCATTGGCGAATACTTCAGGGACAACGGCATGCACGCCCTCATAATCTACGACGACCTCTCCAAGCACGCGGTCGCGTACAGGCAGCTTTCTCTGCTCCTCAGGCGTCCCCCGGGCCGCGAGGCGTATCCCGGCGACGTCTTCTATCTCCACTCAAGGCTTCTTGAAAGGGCTGCGAAGCTCTCTGACAAGCTCGGCGGCGGCTCACTTACCGCGCTTCCGGTCATCGAGACCCAGGCAGGCGACGTCTCGGCCTACATCCCCACGAACGTCATCTCGATCACTGACGGACAGATATTCCTTGAGACAGACCTCTTCTACTCAGGCATAAGGCCTGCCATCAACGTCGGCCTCTCGGTCTCCAGGGTCGGCGGCAGCGCGCAGATAAAGGCCATGAAGTCGGTCGCAGGTACGCTCAGGCTCGAGCTCGCGCAGTTCAGGGAACTCGCGGCCTTCGCCCAGTTCGGCAGCGACCTCGACCCGGCCACGCAGAAGCAGCTCAACAGGGGCGGCAAGCTCGTCGAAATCCTGAAGCAGGGCCAGTACAAGCCCCTTCCGGTCGAGAAGCAGGTCCTCATCGTCTATGCCGCGACCCAGGGCTATATCGACGCATACCCGAACTCGGCATTGAAGAAGTACGAGGAGGAGCTCACCACCTTCATCGAGTCAAGGCACGCGGACATACTTAACGACATCCGCACCAAGAAGGCCATAGACAACGACGTGAAGGCGAAGCTCAACAAGGCCCTTGAGGACTTCAAGGGCTTGTTCGTGGCAGAAGGCAAGTAATTCACGGCT
>CAZDUP010000111.1:0-7867 GCA_964508625.1 uncultured Thermodesulfobacteriota bacterium | reverse complement strand
GACAAAGGACAGCCTGCTGCCCAAGGCCCTCGGCTACAGCCCGCACTCGAGCGTTCACATCGACTACGTGCCCTCGCTCGACGACCAGAAGACCGCCTGGAACTTCATCCACTTCATGGGCTTCCTCGACACCAAGATGTCCCTCCAGTTCATATGGCAGGGCTATGATTCGATACTCGCGGCCCCGCTGGTACTCGATCTCGCAAGGCTATCGGAGCTCTCGAAACGCAGGGGTGAGGCAGGCCTCATGAGGCATCTGGCATCGTTCTTCAAAGCGCCGGCCGGGGTGGAGGAGCACCTCCTCCATGAGCAGGCCGGCATGCTATTTAAATACGCCGAAGAGGCAAGACAAAACGAGGTGCATACATGAGGTTTTCCTTCAGTACCAGCGCATTCACCGGCTACCCGATCATAGAGGCTGTGGAGAAGATAGCCCTGGCCGGTTACGAGGGGGTGGAGCTCCTTGCCGACATCCCGCACCTGTACGCGCATACTATAAGGGAGGCGGACGTCAAAAAGCTCAAGGCCGCCCTCGCGAGGACAGGCCTCAAGGTCTCGAACATAAACGCGAACACTGTCCGCGGCTATTATGCCTCTGGCGACGGCGAGCCGCTCTTTGAGCCATGCCTTGCTGACCCGGACCACTACGTAAGGGGGTGGAGGGTCGAGTACACCAAAAAATGCATCGACCTGGCCAGGGTGCTGGGCTCGGAGAGCGTAAGCGTGACCTCTGGCCCCATACAGCCCGAGACGACCCCTGAGGAGAGCATAGAGTTCCTCAAGGACTCACTGAAGAGCATAATAAGGTACGCAGAGGAGAAGAAGGTCCGGGTCGGCCTCGAGTACGAGCCCGGCCTCCTCATAGAATCGAGCTCAGAGCTTATCTGCCTCATTAACGAGATAGGCTCCAGGTACCTCGGCGCGAACCTGGACCTGATGCACAGCTACATACTCGGCGAAGAGCCCGAGTCCACGTTCGACCTCCTCGACGGCAGGATATTCCACGTCCATCTTGAGGACCTCAAGGGCAGCAGGAAGAGGTTCCACCTGATGTCAGGCTCCGGCCACCTTGACTACGGGCAGGTATTGAAGCTCTTCCAGACGCGCTCCTACAACGGGTTCGTAACGGTCGAGCTCTACGGCGGGCTTCACAGGCCCGAGGAGGCTGCCAGGAGGTCACTTGAGTTCCTCAAGGGACTCAAGCTCTTGAAAGGCGGCGTCCTCAAGAACGCCTCGCCCTGATGTCCGGGGGCATCACCTCTGCCCCAGCATCTCCTTGAGCCTCATGGCGTCCAGGGCAGCGTATCCCGCCTCGTCATTGTCGAAATAGCTGTATACCGCCTTTGTCTTCTTTCTCAAGCCCTTTATGAACCCTGCCCAGTCGCGTAGCGCCTCTTCCGAGTACTGCCCCCTGTACTTGCCTGCGGGACCGTGGAGCCTTATATAGACAAAGTCCGCTGTGACCTCCCGGGGAGAGAGCAGGAAATCAAAGTCGTATATGCAGAAGGCCGCGTTGTGCGCCCTCAACAGCCCGTAGACCTCCGGGTGGAACCAGCTCGGGTCCCTGCACTCGAATGCGTACCTGTAGCCTGTTGGGAGCGCCTCAAGGAAATACTTTAACCTTTCAGTATTGAGGTTCCATCTCGGCGGGAGCTGAAAGAGTATTGGCCCGAGCTTTTCTTCGAGCGCAACTGCCCTCTCGAGGAAATTTTTTATGGGGGCCTCTGGCTCTTTTAGCCTTTTGACGTGCGTGATGAACCGGCTTGCCTTCAAGGCGAAGATAAAGCCTGGAGGGCTCTTGGCGCGCCAGCGCTCAAATGTCTTTATCTCAGGCAGCCTGTAGAATGAATTGTTAACCTCGACGGTATTAAAGCGGCTTGAGTAAAAATCGAAGAGCCTTGAATTGGGGAGGTCAGGAGGGTAGAAGGGGCCTGTCCAATGGCCGTATTGCCAGCCTGAGGTCGCTATGAATACGCCTCTCTCATCCAAGATGCCCTCCTTTTCGGAGATGGATTGACAGTTCCCCAAAAAAACCGGCGGGGCCCACTGGACCCCGCCGGGATTCTGCGTCGTTTGCTGTAGCCCTGTAATTACTTGGCGGGCTCGGCAGGTGCAGCGGGCTGCTCGGCAGGTGCGCCGGGCTGCGCAGGAGCGGCCTGGTCAGCCGGAGGTGCGGGCTGCTGCTCGGCAGGTGCCGGGGCGGCCTGCTCGGCAGGTGCCGGGGCTTCCTGCTTCTTGCAGGCGGTCACGAGGGTGGAGAAACCGAAGAGAGCGACAACGAGAGCGAATCCGAGCTTTTTCATTTACTTCCTCCTGTTTACATTTGTGTTTGCTTTTTTTACTGCGTTTTGTTCTAAACTTGAAGTCGTGACGAATGGTTTTTCAAACCCCCCTGAAGGATTCTATCCGCCTCCTTTCCAAGGGGCCTACTTCACCGTGAACGACACGTAGGCGCATTATAGTTTCCCTCTACAAAAAAATCCTTGACGGACGGACCGAAAAGGATTCATGGCTGAAATTTATGAAGCAAGCATAGCCCGCTGGGCGCTCTTTGTCAAACCCGCATAGCCCGGCACAGACACTCATGCCTGTTCGGGATGCTTGAAAACGGTAAAGGGCTGATTTCAATTCCAGACTAGGCTGATTCCGCATAATGTACTCAAAGTCGGACCCATTGTAAATAGAAAAAAACAGTTTTCATGAAAATAAATGGCAGGACGGGAAAGTCCTCCTCATTTGACGATTATTTCAAGCTCGTCCGAGAAGAGGATGCGCCCGGAAGGCCTCTGGAAAACTCCGGCCTTATCTGTATTCTCGGTGCCGTAGAGCAGGGCAGCTGCCATCGAGTAGGCGCCCGGGCTGGACGGGGCCTTGAGCGTAAAGGTGACCGTGCCGCCCGGCAGGATATCTTTTTCAAGGTCAAAGGCCTGCTCCTCCATCATTACATAGCTCATGTTTCTTGAAAGGCCCTTGGACCTCCTGTCGAGCCAGGTAGTCTGTTGCCTGCCGTCCTGGCCCTTGACCTCAGGCGGCCCTGACATATGCCAGCCGGATGACGATATGGGGCGGCCCTGGAAGCGCAGGGCCTTGTCAACGAGCATCACGCCTATGGCAGGGCCGTTGCCTCCCCTCGCCTTTACAGTCACCGTGACCTCCTGCCCTGCCTTGACCGACTTCGGCGCCGACAGAGAAACGCTCGATCTCGAATCGATTAGACGGGCTACCCTTATTATCTCCTCCCTCTGGGCTGCCGAGAGCTCGACGTACGGCGACGGCGGCACAAAAGCCTTGACCGCGCCGTAGTGCTTTGCCTCGGCCAACTCTGCCCTTGAAAGCTCGGACGGCATCTCAGGCATGTACTCGACCTTGGCCGCCGAATGGCAGGATGCGCAAAACGGGCCGGTGTCGGTCACGTAGTTGGGCGTGCCGTTCGGGTAGGCGAGCGCAGCCGCAGGGGCCGCAACGAGAAAAAATGCAGCAATAACGCTTTTTTTCATCTCTTTCCCTCCTGGTGAGGCCGATGCGGGCCTGCGGCGCCTTTTACTGTGATATATTAAAAAAATCTACACGCCATATTGACTTCTGTCAAGCGTGATCGGCTTGACTAAATAAGGAAAATCAAGAATATTCAAATAGGCTCATTTTCCCGTGATTCGGATGCCGGCCATCAGCCCCCTAAACAAGCCTTTCAGGCAAGGCAAAATCAAATGGACAATGGCAGGGACCAGCAAAACAGATCAAGACCTCCACGACCTGAGATGAAGCACTACAGGTCGCCCCTGGATTTCGCGATCGCGCTCGTAGTGTCGATTGTCTTCGTGGAATTTATCGTGATGATAATCCTTTTTTTACTCGGAGAAATCCTCCCCGCGCTCATTATCCTGCTCGACCCGGCGCTGCTCGTCATCCTGCTCTCCCAGATCCTGTATTTTCTTATATTGAAGCCTCTGCTTGCATTCGTGGCGGTGGTGCGAGCAGAGCAGGGCGTCGCCGTCCCGGATGCATTCAAGTCACCACGTAGGCTCCTGTTTACGCTCTTTTTGTGCCTATTCATCGCTGAGATGCTCGTCATGATGGCCATACATCTCCTCAAGGACCTCCATCCAGCATACAAACTGCTGCTTGACCCTGTATTGCTTCTCGCAATACTCTCTCCGGCCCTTTATTTACTTATTTTCAGACCTCTCATGAAAATCTTTGAAGAGCGCCGAAAAGGCGAGGAAGAGGCGAGGGCAGGCGGGCGCCAAATATTCAGGTCCCCCCTGGTGCTCCTCCTCACCCTGAGCCTGCTGATATTCGCGGTCGAGGCGCTTGTAATGGGCATGCTCGTCTTTACGCCTCACGAGAGCGCCTTCATACACGCGCTTATCGATTCTTCCATGCTGGTATTGCTGCTCCTGCCGCTGCTGTACCTCATGGTCTTCCGGCCGCTCATGATGACGATCGAGGAGAGGAGCGATGCTGAGCTGGCCGCTCTCAGAGAGACGCGGAGGCTCCAAAGTTACCTGAACGTGGCCGGTATAATCGTCGTGGTCCTTGACACGAGCGGGCGGGTGCAGCTCATAAACCGGAGGGGATGCGAGATACTCGGCTACGCCGAGGACGAGATACTCGGCAAGGACTGGTTTGAGAACTTCGTGCCTGAAAGGATAAGGGACAACATGAAGTTTGTCTTCAGGGCCCTGCTTGCCGGGGACCTCGAAACTGCCGGATATTATGAGAACCCCGTGATGACGAAAAGCGGAGCGGAGCGCATGATCCTCTGGAACAATACCGTGCTCACTAAAAACGGCGTGGCCGTGAACACGTTGAGCGCAGGCGAGGACATAACGGAACGGAAGCTCACGGAGAAGGCGCTGAAGGAGAGCGAGACCAGGTACCGCCTCGTGCACAACACGGCCTTCGACGGCATCATCATATCCAATTCACGGGACATCATAGTTGACTGCAACGAGAGCGCCGCGCGCATATTCGGCTTTAACAAGGAAGAGCTCATAGGACAGGAAATGGGCATCATCATACCTGACAAGTACAAGAGGCTGCACAAGGAGGGGCTCCGGAGGTTCCTCGAGACAGGCATAAGCAGGATACAGGGCAAGATAGCTGAGTACGAGGGCGTGCGCAGGAACGGGGAGATATTCCCAATGGAGCTCGCGGTCAATAATTTCATGCTCCACGGCGAGATCCATTTCACGGGCGTGGTGAGGGACATAACCGACCGCAAGAGGGCGGAGAGGGAGCGGGAGATAATACAGACGCGCCTCTCCCAGTCGCAGAAGATGGAGGCAATAGGCAGGTTTGCCGGGGGCATTGCCCACGACTTCAACAACATACTGACGGCCATAAGGGGCAACGCCGAGCTCGCGCTCGAGGACACCAGAAAGGACGCCCCCGTCTACAAGAAGATAGACAGCATCGTAACGTCCGTGCTGCTCGCCTCCAAGCTCACGAGGCAGCTCCTGCTTTTCAGCCGCGGCCAGCGCTTCGAGCTCGTGCCGCTCAACATAAACAAGCTCGTCGCAGACCTGCTCCTCATGATAAGCCGCATAATCGGAGAGGGCATCACCATCTCCACCGAGCTCGACCCCGGCCTCTGGGTAATAGAGGCGGACGAAGGTAACATCGAGCAGGTCATAATGAACCTGGCAGTGAACGCCAGGGACGCGATGCCCGAGGGCGGAAAGCTCACGATAAAGACCGAGAACACCGTAATTGACAGCGAGCAGGCCAAGTCCATACCCGGCGCCAGCGCCGGGGACACGGTCTGCCTTTCTGTCACTGACACCGGCACCGGCATAGAAAAGGACCTGCTGCCCAGGATATTCGAGCCGTTCTTCACCACCAAGGAGGCTGGCAAGGGCACGGGCTTCGGCCTCTCCATCGTATACAGCACCGTAAAACAGCACACCGGGTGGATAACCGTCTCAAGCGAGCCGGGCAAAGGGACTACGTTCAGGATCTATTTTCCGGCAAAAAAGCTGACCGTAGCTGTGACCCCCGAACGCGCCGTTAGACAGCCGGAGGGAGCCGGGGAGTCCATTCTGCTTGTCGAGGACGACAGCCAGGTACGGGAGTTCACAAGGGACGCTCTCGCCGAGCACGGATTCAGGGTCGTCGAGGCCGGCAGCGCGAAGGAGGCCAGGGATGCGATCGAGCGTGACGGGGACTTCAGGCTGCTCTTGAGCGACGTGACGCTCGTTGACCAGAGCGGCTTTCAGCTCGCACTCGATGTGCTCTCCAGGAGGCCTGGCACAGCCGTGCTCCTCACGAGCAGCTATCTCGATCAGAGCCAGAAGCAGACGCTCGAGAGCAAGGGATACAGGTTCCTGGAAAAGCCCTATTCAATGTCAGGGCTCCTCGCCGAGGTCAAAGAGGCGCTGAATACAGGGAAAGGAAGATAAGCGACGATGACGACATAGCAGATGGGCCTTTTTCAGCAGCCTGTTAAGGGCTTGCTGCCCTGTGATGCATTGACATGCCCATGCTCCAGCCGTGCTCCCTGGCGCTGTAGTGGCCTGACCTGCCGATTATGACATGGTCCAGCACCGTAAGGTCAACTGCGGCGGCGGCCCTGTCGAGGACCTTTGTCAGCTGCCTGTCCATGTTAGACGGCGTGGGGTCGCCGCTCGGGTGGTTGTGGACGAAGATCACTGCCCTTGCATTATGTTTGAACGCCATCTCGATTGCCTTGCGGGGATAGACGACGGTCTGGTTTATTGTCCCCTCGTGCAGCACCTCGATTGCGAGCGCCTCGTTTCTCGCGTTCAGGTAGACTGCCAGGAACTTCTCTATGCGTTCGCCTGAGAGCGTCAGGCCAAGGTAGTCAAGGAGCCCGCCAGCGTCAGTTAGGACCTCCCGGCCGATAATTCGTTCGTTCAGGTAGGCCCCGGCTGCCTCCTTGAGGAGCTTGAGCATTACGCAGCCGCTCTCGGAGAAAAAACCGGTCTGCCGGAGCTCATCAGGCGAGGCGTCCAGTATGCCGCGCAGCCCCTTGAACCTCTTCAGGAGCTCCCCTGAAAGGAGCCTCGGGTCTTTCTTCGGCGCTGCATAGGAGAGGATTAGCTCCAGGACCTCTTCCCTGCAGAAGCCCTCGAAGCCGTTGGCAACGAAGCGCGACCTCAGCCTGTCCCTGTTTTCTTTTAGGAAGATTGCGTCTGCTGCCTTCAATCGAGGAGGTCCTTCCAGTCAAGCGTCCAGCACGTGGCAAACTGACGGATTATACAACTGCGGCGCGGCCCCTTCCCCTGCACTTTTGTACAGGTTACAGGAGGCCATATCAATGAATTGGCTGGTGGATGAAACGGGTCTGACAGAATCGCTCCGGGGCTGGCCTTATGATACCAGTCCGTTGTCGATGGCTATGGCTATGGCGTGGGCCTTGTTGACCGCGTTCAATTTTCTTTCGATGTTCTGGACGTGGAATTTGACGGTGCGTTCGCTGATACTGAGGATGACCGAGATCTCCCAGTTGGTCTTGCCCTCCTTCATCCAGCCGAGCACCTCCCGTTCGCGCATGGACAGCTCGAATTCGGCCCTGGGCTGCGCTCCGCAAACCCTGATAAAGGCCTGATGCAGGTGTGGCGTGATTATATCGAGGACCTTGAGATGGTGGCTCGTGAAGCGGTCGCGCCCGCCCGCAAAGGAAAAGATGCTCCAGTTGGGGCCGTCAAGGCTTATGCCGCTGGAGATACCGTACTTCAGGCGGAACTCTGCGGCCCTGTTCATGAGGTCCACGAACTGCTTTTCAGGGAAGCGGCGCTGGGATTCGGACCATGTGTATGCCCTGGAGTGCTCCATGTTGAAGGGGAATATCGTATCATTGATGCAGTGCTCTTCGGGCCTGTACGCGCTCTGGCGTGCCCCGGAC
>CAZDUP010000110.1:0-7897 GCA_964508625.1 uncultured Thermodesulfobacteriota bacterium | reverse complement strand
AAGCGAAGGGCCTCGTGCTTGTTATGGCACTTTTTGACCTTCGCGTTCCTGCCTATGAGGCTGTCCTCGAGCCTGTCCACGTGATCGACCTCTGCGCCCGAGAGGATGACGCAGTGCTCTATTATGGACTTGGTCACCTTTGTCTTTGAGCCTATGGACGTAAAGGGGCCGATGAAGCTGTTCTCTATATGCGCGCCGCTCCCGACAACGATCGGCCCGCGCAGTGTCGAGTTCCTCACCACCGCCCCCTCCTCTATAGTGACCCTGCCCGTTACGTCGGAGTTTTCGACGCTGCCTTTTATGTCCCTCTTGAACCATTCGTCCAATACTATGGTATTTGCCGCCAGGAGGTCATCCTTCTTTCCGGTATCGAGCCACCAGGTGTTATTATCCAGCACATGGCTGTGCACTGGCCTGCCCTGGTTTATCAGCTCCTGGATAGCGTCGGTTATCTCGAGCTCTCCCCTGGCAGAAGGCTTTATCCGGGAGATCGCCTTGTGTATCTCGTTCGAGAATATATATACGCCAACAAGCGCGAGGTTGCTCTTTGGGTTTTTGGGCTTCTCCTCAAGGCAGACTATGCGGCCCGAGTTGTCGGTCTGGGCAACGCCGAAGGACTGCGGGTTATCGACCGGCTTCAGGAGTATCACCGCGTCAGAGCCTGTCGAATTGAAGGTGCCGACGAATGAGTCTATGCCGCAGCCTATTAGGTTGTCCCCGAGGTACATGACAAATGGGCTCTCGCCGAGGAAGTCGCTGCCCGTAACGACGGCGTGCGCGAGCCCCTTTGGCTCGGCCTGCATTATGTAGGTGATGGCCACGCCCCATTTTGAGCCGTCGCCCATAGTATCTTTCACCTCCTGCCCTGTCTCAGGGGAGATGATTATGCCGACCTCCTTTATGCCGACCCTCGCGATGTTGTCGAGGACATAGGCCAGTATCGGCCTGTTCGCAATGGGCACGAGCTGCTTGGCGCCGGTGTAGGTAAGGGGCCTCAGCCTCGTGCCCTTGCCTCCGCTCAATACTATCGCCTTCATCTTGGACATATTACGGCTCCTCTTATTTCAACGCTTGTTTTTGAGCATCTGTCCTGTACCATTCTATCGTCTTTCTGAGGCCCTCTTCAAAGCCTGTCTTTGCCTTGAATCCGAATTCGCGCTCTGCCCTCGAGGTATCGAGGCACCTCCTGGGCTGGCCGTCCGGCTTTGTAGAATCCCAGACTATCTCGCCCTCAAAGCCCGTGAGCCTGGCTATGAGGTGCACTAGGTCTTTTATCGATATCTCGAAGCCCGCGCCGAGGTTCACGGGCTCTGCCTTCTCGTATCTTTCCGCTGCCAACACGATTCCCTCTGCAGCGTCATCGACGTAGAGGAATTCCCTCGTTGCCCTGCCAGTGCCCCAGACCGTGATGGAAGGCTCTTTTGCGTCAATCGCTTCCATGCATTTTTTTATGAGCGCGGGTATGACGTGCGAAGAGGCCGGGTCAAAGTTGTCTCCGGGGCCGTAGAGGTTCACGGGCAGCAGATATACCGAATTGAAGCCGTACTGCTGCCTGTAGGCCTGGGACTGCACCAGGAGCATCTTCTTCGCGAGCCCGTATGGCGCGTTGGTCTCCTCGGGGTAGCCGTTCCAGAGGTTCTCTTCCCTGAACGGCACGGGCGTGAACTTCGGGTATGCGCAGATGGTGCCGAGCGCCACGAACTTCTCGATATTCCTGAGCCGCGCCTCTTCCATGAGCTGCGCGCCCATCATGAGGTTGTCAAAGAAGAAGCTCCCCGGGTTTTCCCTGTTCGCGCCTATGCCTCCGACCTTTGCCGCCAGATGGATGACTATCTCAGCCTTTGAGTCCTCGTACATCCTTTTGCAGGCGTTCCGGTCAACGAGGTCGTAGTCGGCCTTTCTCGGCACAAAAACGGAAGCCCCGCGCTCCTTGAGCTTCTCGACCACAAACCCGCCCAGAAAGCCAGCGCCGCCTGTAACGGCTATCCTTTTGCCTTTTAGAGAGATCAACTGCTCCTCCTTGGAATTCCCCAATTCTATATCGCCGGGTGCTCTATTTTCTTGAGCCATCCTCCGGAGCTTATGGAGCATATCCGCTTCTCTTCCACACCGGCCCTGACAAGGCCATCCTTTAGCTCGCTGTCGTCCCTGAAATTCGTTATGACTATTATATCGAAGCCGAGCGCACTGGCATCCTTGAAGCCCAGGACCTCGTGGCCGAAAAACCTCTTCTTTGACGGATGGGTGTCCAGTATGCCCACCAGCTCAAGCTCCGCTTCTTTAAGCGACAGGTACGCTATCTCCGTCACCTCGTCAAGACCGCAGAATGCCACCCTCTTAACGCCCATGGAGCGGAGCGTGTTGAAGAGGTTGTGAAAGTCCCTTCTCGCCACCTTATAGAGGGACGTGAAGTTCTGGAGGTGCTGATAGGTGAGGCGCGTCTTCTCAGCGAAGCCGTGGGGCGTAAGATAATAAGTATACCTCTTCCTCGGGATCGTGGAGACTGTAATGTAGCCTTTTGCCACCAGATTCTTGAGATATGAGTTTATAAGCCCGAGCGCGACCCCCAAATTGCGGCTCAGGTCCCTCTGCGTAAGCTCGTGGTTTCTCGAAATCTCGTCCAGGAGCTGCAGGGAGCGGTAATCGTCCATCTGTTCGTTTTTGTTGTTCATGGTCAATTCCAGACCGGCAGTTTTGAGAGCCTTTCAGATATCAGCCTGCCAGTTGCCTCGGGGCTGAGATTGGTCCTTATATCCTTTGCCGCCTGAGCGCCCAACTTTGCGCCGAAAGACCTGTCATCATATACACGCCGCATCAGCTCGACCGCATGAGCGTGGTCCGGCTCAGCCCATACATTGCCTTTTTTGTAGGGGCCGATGTCCTTCTCAATCTCAGTAAGGCTGTACTTCACGAGAAGGCTGTTGTTTGCGTTCATGAAATCTACATTGCTCGAATATCCCGTGGCGATGACCGGCTTTCCCAGGTACATGGCCTCTGCCAGCGGCAGGCCGAATCCCTCTGAACGGTGGAGCGACGCGTAACAGTCAGAGAGCTTCATGAGCGCGTGCACCTCGTCCTTGTCCAGATAGCCGTCTATGAACTTGACGTTCAGCCCTTTCGTCTCCTTGAGGAGCCTTTCTTTCACCTCAGGCCTGCTGTCCATGTTGGAGCACTTCAGGACCAGCTTTGCATCCTTCTTTGCCGGGAACGCGTCGCGGAAGGCCCTGATGAGCGCGAAGGGATTCTTCCTGTCAAGAAAGCTCCAGAGGTCGAAGATGAACAGGAAGACGAACTCGTCATCCATGAGGCCGAAATCGCCCCTCTTCATGTCCTTTACGTTATCCACCACCACAGAGGGCGGTATCTTTATGACCGGCATTGGCGAGGCAGCGGCGATGGCATCGCGGCAGAAGCTGCTCGCCACCCATATCTCGTGAAAGAAGCGGAACCTGTCTGACCATACCTCAGGGAACTTCGAGAGCTCCCAGTACCAGAATGCGATGTTGTATTTGCCCCTCATGCAATTGATGCCCTTCTTGTGCAGAAAATCCGGCACCGCGTCGGCATTGACGTGCACCAGGTTGACGCGGTATGGATTGGCATCCATGAATTTCGTGTATGTCGCATCCGCCTGCCGTGAAGGGCCCTTTAAGTTATTCAGGGCAAACGGCACGCCCGACCTCTCGAGGCTTCTTATGTTGGCCCGCGCGCCCTCTCCGACCCCGCTCTCTGAATTTATATAACCGACCAGATTTACGCCTGGGTCTCCGGTGAAATTATCCGCAGAAAGCACAAACTTCTTATACTTTCTGTCCCATGCGGCTTTAGGAAGCGTGAGCACTCGGTCGTTTACCCTGAGGAGCAGGTCCATAATGAACCTGTTCCTCTGGAAGATAGACTTGAGTACCGGCGCTGTGACGTCCGCGCAATCCCTTATGCACTGGGATAACTTCAATCTGAATGATATGCCTGATATCATTTCTTACTTCACCAGACCGGCAGGCCTTTCAGTCTTTCCGACACGCCTTTGCCTATTGCCTCTGGGCTCAAGTTCGTCCTTATGTCAAGGGCCGCCCTTTTTCCTATCTGCTCACCGAACCAGCGGTCATTATATACAAGCCGCATGAGCTCCGCGGCGTGTTCGTGGTCAGGGTCGGCCCATACGTTGCCTTTCCTGTATGGGCCTATGTCCTTTTCCAGCTCGACAATGCGGTATTTCACAGGCAGGCTGTTCTTTTCATCCATGAAATCGGTGTTACCGGAATAACCTGTTGCAATGACCGGCTTGCCCAGGCACATCGCCTCGGCCAGAGGCAGGCCGAACCCCTCTGAGCGGTGGAGCGAGGCATAGCAGTCGCACGCCTTTATAAGGGCGTGTATCTCGCCTTTGTCGAGGTAACCGTCTATGAACTTGACGTTTAGCCCTCTGGTCTCCCTGAGAAGGGCCTCTTTCTCCTGGGAGCCATCCTTCATGTTGGAGCACTTCAATACCAGCACCACATCTTTTTCCCGCTGGAAGGCGTCCCTGAAGGCCCTTACGAGCGCAAAGGGGTTTTTCCTTTCGAGATAGCTGAACAGGTCGAACATGAAGAGAATCGCGAACTTGCCTTCCGCTATCCCGAAATGCGCCCTGCCCAGGTCTTTGGCCTCTTTGACTTCTATCGAATGCGGCACCCTTATGACCGGCACTGGCGAGCGCCTTGCAATGGCATCTCGGCAGAATGAGCTCGGCACCCAGATCTCATGAAAGAACCTGAAGCGGTCGGACCATATCTCCGGAAAATCGGAAAGCTCCCATGCCCAGTAACCTATGTTGTACTTGCCCCTCAAATAATCGACGCCTTTTTTCTCCAGAAAATCGGGCACTGTATCTGCGTTCAAATGCAGGAGGTTCACGCGATAGGGATTGGCCTCATCAAAATCAGCATATGTCGAGTCTGCCTGCCTTGACGGTCCCGTGAGGTTGTTAAGGGCATATGGCACGCCGGATTTTTCAAGCGTCCTTATGTTCCCCCGCGCTCCCTCGCCTACCCCGCTTTCGGCCTTTATGTAGCCGATAAGGTTCACTCCGGGGTCGCCTGCGAAATCATGAGTCGCCTTGACAAGCTTGTATTTGCTGTCCCAGGCGGGTTTCGGCAGCGCGAGCACGCGGTCGTTTACCTTGAGGAGCAGGCCCATCATCAATCTATTCCTCTGAAAGACTGACTTCAGTACAGGGGCCGCCGTATCAGCGCATCCCCTTATGCTTTGGGATACTTTGCGCATTATCCTTGTTGATAAAGCCACGCCCATACAAGAGCTACCCGATTACAGATGCGCCAGTTTGCCGGAGCGCATTTCATTGATGGACTGAACTCTCTCAAGGTACTGCAGGCCCTTCGCCTTATAACTGTAATGCGTCCTTATATGCCTGCTTGCGGCTGCGCCCAGCTTTCTGCCCCATTCCCTGTCAGAAAGGAGCTTTAGCATATACTCTGCCGCATGCTCCGGGTCAGGGTCAGCCCATACCTGCCCTTTTGCGTGCGGGTACTGCCCTTCCATGACCGGGATGAGGTCGTATTTGACAAGACAGGAGTTTGAATCGTCCATAAACTCAAGATTGCCGGAGTAACCCGTGGCGATGACCGGCTTTCCAAGGTACATTGCCTCAGAGAGCCCCCTGCCGTAGCCTTCTGAGCGGTGGAGCGAGATGAAGCAATCGGCGCAGCGCATGAGGTTGCCTATCTCGTTGTTGCTGAGTGTCCTGTTTATAACTACGACCCTGTCCTTGAATTTATAGGCGTTGAGCATCTCTTCAAAGCGCTTGAAATCATTTGGCCGCCGCTCTGCGCCGCTCAGTTTCAGAACGAGGCGGGCATTTTCTTTGCCAGCTTTTTCAGACAGCTTCTCGAATGCCTTGAGGACGGCAGACGGATTTTTTCTATCGATGAAAGACGTGAACTCGAAGAAAAAAAGAAATACATAAGGGCTTTCGGGTATGCCGAAATGCCTGCGGCCGAGGAATGAGGTGATACCTACCTCTGACGGGGCGGGCAGGCAAAAGACCGGCTTTGAAACCGACTTGCTTATTGCGTCAGCGACAAACCCGGAATTCGCCCAGACCTCATCAAAATACTTTTCAATGAGGTTGGCCCATTCTTCGGGGTATTTGCTGAGTTCCCACGCAGGATACATTACATTGTATGAATGAGGGTCAATGTCTTTGAACCAATGCTCTGCGATCTGGACTATTTCGTCACCATTCATACAGAAGATATTGACTCCGGCACTCAACTTATCCACGAGTCCGCGGGAGAGCTCTTTTCGAATATCGCTGTCCTGTGCTTCAAAAGAATACATGTAAAGGTCCAGCATGGATGCATTAAAACCTATGGCGCGAAATGCCCGATAGAGTGTGCGGACATCCTCGCCCCTGCCGGAAGGCGCGAATGGCCTTCCGGCAAGCACCAGGTCACAATTCTTATTTACGGCACCCGTCATCACTGTCTTCTCAAAACCCAGCTTTCACTGGCATTATTCGTTGCCTCAAGATAACCATGGCCGTACTTCATGTCAGGCTCCAGGTGCGTCCCCTCGGCCCATTCATTCCAGGCATTTATGAATACAACGCGCTCATCGCCGAAGTTCTGCTCTTTAGCCTGACTGATTGCAAGCTCAAGCCAGGCCTGATACGTGCCGGGTGATGAGTTGACGAAAATATGAGAATTGTTCTGGCGTCGGGCAGTATTGTCCCAGGCGGTCATTATGCCCTTGAGCCGTGAATATGCAGGCAGTTGCTGCTTTGCGCTTTTCAGGACAACTTCCCTGAAGTCGTTGATGCCGCCCTCGTAGTCAGGATTCAGCAATTTTCCCGGAGCTTCACACGGCACCGTCATTCGATGGGGTGGGAATTCTGCCAGGTTGTCAAAGCCATGCTGAAAAGGAGTTTCAGCGGGGTCTGAATGCTCAAATGAGCCGACCATCGAGAGATAGATCTCGCCTATGCCCTCCTGCCTGCATACCTCGCGCCATATGCCCACGGTGCGCCTGATATCAGGGAAAAGGTTGGCACGGTAGAGGAGAAAGAGAGGCTTGCCGTCTATCCTGATGTAATTCGGATGGCGCATGTAGCGGATGACATCCCTTATAACTGCCCTGTCGTCCTCGTCCGAGTGATGCTGCTCCATGAGTATGTCATCCTGCCTGCCGTCCCACCTGCGCGTCCAGTTCTCGTTTGCCCAGCAGAGGCAGAACGGGATATCAGGCTTGCCTGTCCTGAGCATGCGCTCCAGGGGCATCTCCAGCATGCGCTTTCCGGCGAACCAGTAGTAATAGAAGCAGAAGCCGTGTATGCCGTATCTCTTCGCGAGCTCGGCCTGCTCTACCATGACCTCTTCGGCGCGCAGGTCGTAAAAGCCCAGGTCAGCGGGGATGTGCGGCTGATAATGCCCCTCGAAGTTGGGCTTTGCCTTGGCAACGTTCGTCCACTCGGTAAAGCCCTTTCCCCACCAGAGGTCGTTTTCAGGTATCGGGTGGAACTGCGGAAGATAAAAGGCGATGAGCCGGACCTTGCAGAGCGAATCTACCTGCTCCTGCCATCTGAGAGCGAACTTCTGCCTGTTCCGGTAGACGCAGCGCATCTTGAATGACGTATCCAGGCCCTCGGAAGTAACGCTGAGATGGTGGACTATGACCGAGTTGGAGCTGTAGATTATCCTGAGGCCGAGCTCATATCTGAGCCTGAAGCACAGGTCCGCATCCTCATAATAGGCCGGGGCGAATTCAGGGTCAAAGCCCTTCAATGCACGGAACCTGTCCGCCTCGACCAGCAGGCAGACGCCAGAGCAGTAATCGACCTCCCTGTCGTAGTTGTACCTTGGCAGGGCCGGGTCATCGCCGTGGCCTACCATGGTCGCCG
>CAZDUP010000109.1:0-8009 GCA_964508625.1 uncultured Thermodesulfobacteriota bacterium | reverse complement strand
CTTGCGGGTGCGAAGCGACAATGTCGCCTCTGCGTTCTTGCCCCTTACCCTTACCTTCTGGCCGCTTACGAGGCCGAGCCTCGCTGCGTCCTCCTCGCTTATCTCGACTATCGCTTCCCGCTGGAGGTTCGTGAGGCTGTCCGAAAGCCTGGAGACCCTGCCTGAGTGGAAGAGCGTGTTTCCGGTCATGAGCACGAACGGGTAGCTCGCCGGGCCGGCAATAGACTCTGCCTTGAAGTCGATCCTTACAGAGAGCCTCTCCTGCGCTGCTGCCACAAGGGCCTCCCTGTTGTCGAGAGAGTTGTCCTTGTTCTTCCTGTTGTTGAATGAGAGGCTCACGCCAGCGTACATGGGTGTTGCCTTCCTTATATCTGCAAAGACCTCGGTGCCGCAGGCCTTTTCGCCAACAGCTCCCTTCACGGCTTCCGCGAACGAGGCTATTATCTTGAGGTCGGTCTTTGCATTGCCCGGCGGCTTCGCTATCCTCTTTATGGCCTGTACCCTGCCCTCCTGGTTGGTGAGCGTGCCGTTCTTCTCAGCGAGCGCGGCCCCTGGCAGTACTACGTGGGCGAGCTTCGCTGTCTCGGTAAGGAACATGTCCTGGACGACAAGGAGCTTGAGCTTTGAGAGCGCTTCCCTGGCGAATGCCTCGTCTCCGTACATGGCGAGCGGGTCTGCGCCGATTAGGTAGAGCATCTCGAGGGAGCCTCCCCTCGCTGTCTCCATCATCCGGTCAGTCCCAAGCGCCTCTTCCGCGACCCGCCTGTAGCCAGGTCCAAAGCCGGGGTGTACGCCCATCTCCCACGCGCCCCTCTGGTTGCTCCTGTCGAGGAGAGGGAGCTTCGATACCTTCTTGCCCGCTCCTTCCAGGGTCTTTATAAGGCCATCCAATCCTGTTATGCCGTGCGGGTGGCGGAGGAATTCCGTGCCAGCCATTATGCCTATCTTCTCCGAGGCCTTGAGCCTCTGCGCCGCTGCCTTAGCCTCTTCAGCCGTTATCCCTGCAGCCTCGAGGGCCTTTGCGTCAGGCTCGGCTCCGGAGACAATCGCGCCAAGGGCTGAAAGGAGCGCCCCTTCCGAGGCAGGCATGTGCCTTAAAACCAGGTTCGCGGAGCTGTCGAGCTTCATGCCCCTCGGAGAGGCTATGATGAGGTTCATGTTCCGGCTGGCGGATATGCGCCTCACCGTATAATCGGTTATCGGGTTCTCCTCGGATATGGACGAGCCTATGACGAGGACCGTGTCAGCTGCCACGCAGTCAAACACAGAGGAGGCCCCGGCGTCCATTCCGAGCGCGGAGATAAAGCCCTCCACCGCGTCAGACGACCACCTCGATGTCGAATCAATATTACCGCTTCCGAGCGTATTCCTCATGAAGGCCTGGAAGGAGAATAGCTCCTCGTTGGTGAGCCTCGGCGAAGCGATGCCGCCTATTGAGCCGGGCGCGATGGAGCTCATCCTGTCCTTTATATATTCGAATGCCTCTTCCCAACTCGCCGGAGCGAGGCTGCCGGACTTCCTTACAAGTGGTGTGGTGAGCCTCCCGGCATGGGAGAGGTAGTCGAAGCCGAACCTTCCCCTGGCGCAGAGCGTTTCGCTGTTTACGCCGACGCCGAGCTGGGCCCTTGCCCTCAATACCTCGCCATCTCTCTCCTCTAAAACCATCCTGCAGCCGGTGCCGCAGTACGAGCAGACGGTATCAGCGCCCTTCAGGTCCCACGGCCTTGCCTTGTACCTGTATGGGAGCCTCATGAAGCAGCCCACAGGGCAGACTTCAATGCAGTTGCCGCAGTGGTCGCAGTCGAGGAGGCCTCTGAAAAAGCTCGTCGGCTCCTGGTGGTCACCCCTGCCAAGCGCGCCGAGCACGTTGGCGCCCACGACCTCGCGGCAGACCCTCACGCACTTCATGCACTGGACGCACCTGTTGGAGTTCTTGACTATGACTGGGCTTAATATGTAGTCCTTCTCATGGAACTTGAACTTGGGCTCAGCGTGCCTGCCCTTATGCGGGCCGTGCTTGTGGACCGCGTCCTGCAGCTCGCACTCTCCGGCCTTGTCGCAGACAGGACAGTCGAGCGCGTGGTTCGCGAGCAGGAACTCGAGCACGCCTGCCCTCGCGGTCTGGACATTGGCGTTCTCGGTAAGAATGGACATGCCGTTCAACACCGGCGTCACGCACGAGGGCTGGAGCTTTTTCTGCCCCTCTATCTCCACGAGGCACATCCTGCACGAGCCCACGCCCATGAGGTCGGCCTGGTAGCAGAAGGTCGGGATGTCGAAGCCCGCCTGCCGCGCCGCGTCCAGTATGAGGGTGTTATCCTCTACCGTTACCTCTATTCCATTTATCTTTACGGTTACCATTCAGCTCTTCTCTATGAAACCATGCACTTTTTGTGTTCTATGTGATACTGGAACTCTGCCTTGAAGTGCTTCAACGCGCCCCTCAACGCCATCACCGCGCCGTCGCCCAGCGGGCAGAATGTGCGTCCGAATATGTTTGCGCACAGGCCCTCCAGAAGCTCCACGTCGCCGGGCCTGCCCTCGCCATGCTCTATCCTTCTCAGTATCTTCGTGAGCCAGGGCGTGCCGTCCCTGCATGGTGTGCACTTGCCGCATGACTCGTGGCTGAAGAACCGGTTTACGATATAGGCGGTCTTGACCATGCAGGTCGAGCTGTCCATCACTATTACCGCGCCTGAGCCCAGCATCGTGCCCTTTGCCGCGAGAGAGTCGAAGTCAAGGGGTGTATCGAGGTCCGAGGGCAGGAGCATCGGCGCGCTCACGCCACCGGGGATAAAGGCCTTCAAGGGCCTGTCCTCGCGGAGCATGCCGCCGCAGTGTTCGTATATGAGCTCCTTTGCAGTGGTGCCCATTGGAAGCTCGTAGAGGCCCGGCCTCTTGACGTGCCCGCTTACGCCGAATATCTTCGGCCCGGGGCTCTTCTCAGGGCCCATCTTCGAGAACCATTGCGGCCCCTTCTCGATAATCGCTGGTATGCAGGATAGCGTCTCGACGTTGTTGATGACAGTGGGCTTGCCATAGAGTCCGGCGAGGGCCGGAAAAGGCGGCTTTTTCCTGGGCTGCGCCCTGTAGCCCTCTATGGATTCGAGGAGTGCGGTCTCTTCGCCGCATATGTAGGCGCCGAAGCCCCTGTGCACGTACATGTCGTGGTCAAAGCCGCTGCCGAGGATGTTCTTGCCGAGGTAACCTTTTGCATAGGCCTCCTGTATGGCCTCCTCAAGCCTCCTCGCGCCGTATACGAACTCGCCCCTTATATATACGTAGGACTTTGTCGCGCCTATGGCGTAGCTCGATATGATCATGCCTTCGACAAGGAGATGGGGGTCATGGTCCATGATGCCCCTGTCCTTGAAGGTGCCTGGCTCGCCCTCGTCAGCGTTGCAGCAGAGATACTTCTGGAGGGTCGGGTCCTTGGGTATGAAGCTCCACTTGAGGCCGGTGGAGAAGCCCGCGCCTCCGCGGCCCCTTAACCCCGAGTCCTTCACCATCTGGATGATGTTGTCGGGCCTGAGCTTCAGGGCCTCGGCAAGGGCCTTGTACCCGCCGCTGGCGACATAGCTCTCTATCTTGTGAGAGCCGGCCTTGCCGTGATTTTTAAGGAGTACTCTTTCCATCTATGATTACTTCATGCCCTTCAAGAGCTCGTCTATTTTTGCCTCATCGAGGCTCTCGTAAAAATCGTCGTTGACCTGCATCATCGGGGCCGTGCCGCAGGAACCCAGGCACTCGACCGTCGATAGCGTGAACCTCTTATCCGTTGTCGTCTCCCCGGTCTTTATGCCGAGGACCTTCTCCATGTGTTTTATGATGTGCTCGGCGCCCATGAGCGAGCAGGAGATGTTCCTGCACACCTGTATGTGGTACTTGCCAACGGGCTTGTCGATGTTGTACATCGTATAGAAGGCCGCGGCTGCGTTGACCTCGACGGCGCGCATCTCGAGGATGGCGGCTATCTCGTCCATGGCCTGTTTGGTGAGGTGCCCGCCGTTCTCCCTCTGCGCTATCCTGAGGGCCTCCATGACCGCAGACCTCTTGTTGTGGTACTTGCCGAGGGCTGCCTCAAGTTCTTTTTTTGCTTCCGCTGAAAGCATAATTGGCTCTTTAAATTATTTGTCGCACTCGCCAAAGACCGGGTCGAGGCTCGAGAGCACCGCGATCACGTCGGCGAGGTAGTATCCCTTTACCATCCTGTTAAGGGCCTGAAGGTTCATGAAAGAGGGCACCCGCAGTTTAAGCCTGTAGGGGCGCTCTGTGCCGTCCCCGACTATATATACCCCGAGCTCGCCCTTGGGCGCCTCGATGGCCGAGTATACCTCGCCCTTTGGGGCCTTGAAGCCTGAAGAGACGTACTTGAAGTGATGGATGAGGTTCTCCATGTTCGCGTATACGTCCTTCTTTGCCGGAGGCACTATCTCGGTGTTCTCCGAGGCGAACGGCCCGTCAGGCATGTCGCGGAGGCACTGGTCGATGATGCGGATAGACTGCCTCAATTCGACCATCCTGACCATGTACCTGTCAAAGCAGTCGCCCTCGGTGCCTACAGGCACGTCGAAGTCCACCCTGTCGTAGACAAGATAGGGCTCGTCCTTCCTGATGTCCCACTTAACACCGCTGGCGCGAAGCGCCGGGCCGGAAAGCCCGATGTCCAGCGCCTGCTCTGCGGAGATGCGGCCAACGCCCTTGTTCCTGTCGAGCCAGATCCTGTTGCCGGTGAGTATGGTCTCGTACTCGTCCAACTTTTCGGGGAGCATCTTCACGAGAGCGCGGCAGGACTCCTTTACTTCGTCCGTGAACTCGTGCCTTACGCCGCCCACCCTCATATATGTTGGCGTAAGGCGTCCGCCGCAGAGCTGCTCAAATATGTCGAGGACAATCTCTCTTTCCCTTATCGCGTAGAGGAGGATGGTCATTGCTCCCAGGTCAACGGCCCACGCGCCGATGCCCATGAGGTGCCCGGCTATCCTTGAAAGCTCCGCAGTTATTACCCTTATGTACTTGGCCCTGTCGGGTATCTCCATGCCGAGGAGCTTCTCAACGGCCATAACGTACGCCAGGTTGTTGCTCATGGCGCACATGTAGTCGAGCCTGTCGGTATATGGCACGAACTGGTGATAGAGGAGGTTCTCCGCTATCTTCTCCGCGCCCCTGTGCAGATAGCCGATGTCGGGCACGCACTCGGTCACGCGCTCTCCGTTGAGCTTGATGACGAGGTGCAGAACGCCGTGGCTCGACGGGTGCTGAGGCCCGAGGTGAAGGCTCAGTTCCTTGGTGGCTATGTCGCCGCCCTCTATTTCAGTGATTATCCCTGACATTGCAGCCGGTTCTTCATTCCTTCTCTTCCCCGAAGGGGTTGTACTTGTCCTTGTATCCTCTCAGGGGGTAGTCCTTGCGGAGCGGATACCCTTCCCAGTCCTCGGCCAGGTAGATGCGCCTCATGTCCGGGTGCCCTTCGAAGACAACGCCGAACATGTCGTAGGTCTCGCGCTCAGGCCAGCCCGCAGCGCTCCATACGCCGGTTACGCTCGGCACCGTCTCCTTGTCATTGACCCTGACCTTTACCCTGATCCTCTGCCTGTTGAAGGTGGAGTAGAGGTGGTAGACCACCTCGAACCTGGGCGAGCGAGGCAGATAGTCGGCCCCGCAGACGTCAACGAGGTAGTTCATCCTGAAGTCGCTGTCGGTCTTCAGAAACTCCATCAGGCGCACGAGCGCGCCCTTTTCAACGACAACGGTAAGGTCGCCCCTGAAGTCCGCTATGTCGATAATATTGTTGTGAAAAGTATCCTTGAGCCTGGCCATGAGCTCAGGCTTTTTATCAAAACGGGTCATCTGCAGGCCCCCTCAAAGCCCTTTATCTTTTTCTGCTCGAGCACAAAGGGGCTCTCCCTCTTTATCTTTTCCATGAGCTGAAGGAAACCGTAGAGAAGGGCCTCGGGCCTCGGAGGGCAGCCCGGGATGTAGACGTCCACCGGCACCACGAGGTCCGCGCCCTGGACGACCGCGTATGTATTATAAGGTCCACCCGCAGAGGCGCATCCGCCCATCGCTATTACGTACCTGGGCTCGGCCATCTGGTCGTAGAGCCTCTTTACAAGCGGGGCCATCTTCTTTGTCATGGTGCCGGCGATTATCATCACGTCGGACTGGCGTGGAGAGGGCCTGAAGACTATGCCGAGCCTGTCGGTGTCGTACCTTGAGCAGGCCGTCGCTATCATCTCTATGGCGCAGCAGGCAAGTCCGAAGGACATGGGCCAGAGCGACGAGGATATGCCCCAGTTCGCAGCGCGCCTGGTGAGGTCGTGCCCCTTGACCGCGTTTACGACCGGGTTCGTCCTCAGGACCTCCGCGACGTTCTCGAGCGTCGTGAAAAGGAACGAGTCCTCGAGCTTGCCGCCAGAGTGCGGTAAGCCGCCCGTCTCTATATCTTTGCGGGAAATATTATCCATTACACCCAATCCAGGGCGCCCTTTGCCCACGCGTAGACAAGGCCGATGGCAAGGACGACTATGAAGACTATCATTTCGATGAATATGGGTATTGCCAGGGCCTTTTCAGTAAGGTTCACGGCCCACGGGAAGAGGAACAGGGTCTCGACGTCGAAGAGTACGAACAGAATGGCGATTATGAAGAAGTGGACCTTGAAATGACCTGTGCTGGCGTCGCCTATGGGCTCGAGGCCGCATTCCCAGGGGGCGAGCTTCTCCCTGTAGGGATTGTGCCGGCGCAGCAGAAAACTCAGGAATAGCACGCCGAGCGCCATCGCTGTGGCGATCCCCATCATTACGAGTATAGGTAGATAATCAAGCATGCATACCCCGTTCATACACCGGGCAGGGGAATCCCCTCCCGATGTTCCAACTGTTATACTAAGCTCGCCACGATAGGAGGCAAGATAAAACAACTCATAACCTTTGTCAAGGGGAAAATGTATACTGTATACAAAAAGGGGGTGGGTGGGGCTGGCGAATGTAACTATGCGGAATTAAATAACTTTATTCTACTACGTCCGAAAAAGGTCCTTTCTCCTGTCCCTGAAGATATGGTTCGCCGGGGTGATATTCTTGACCCTTGCCTGCCTCGGGTCTATCTCGGCAACGCCGGTCTCCTCCCTGACCCTTCCGGCCCTTACAAGGACCTCTCCTTTGGGGGAAGTCACCTGGCTTGTGCCGATGAAACGGAGGGCCTTGCCCCTCACCCTCTCCTCTGTCCCGACCCTGTTCGCCGTGATCGTGAAGACCCTGTTCTCGAGCGAGCGGGTTATCATGGCGTCAGGGCAAAAGGGGAGGACGAGGTTAGACGGGTGACAGATGATATCAGCGCCCATGAGCGCGAGTGTGCGCGCGGCCTCGGGAAAGACCCAGTCAAAGCATATCATCATACCGACCCTGCACTGGCCTGCCCTGTATACCTTGAATGGAGTGTTGCCCTTGTCGAAGTACTTCTTCTCGTCCCAGAAGAGGTGGGCCTTGCGGTAGGTGCCGATGTGTCCGCGCGGGCCGATGAGCACGGCGGAGTTGTAGGCCTTTTTCCCGTCCCTTTCGGCCAGGCCTGCGACTATGTATGCCTTCTTTGCCGCCGCGGCCTCTGAGAGCCTCTTCACGGCATAGCTTGAAGATATCTCCTCCGAGAGATCCACGCACTCAATTCTACTCCTGAACTGGTATCCGGTCGAAAAGAGCTCCGGCAGCACGACAAGCCCGGCTTTCAATTTCTCGATCCTCTTTACCGCTGCCTCGACATTCGCCTTAACATCTCCGAATTCGGGCCGCGTCTGCATGAATGCAACTTTCATTTTCCACTCCACATGAGCATCTCGGTCAGGATACGCTTCCGGTCAGGGGCGAACTTCAGCGTCACTCGGTTTTGAGAACAGTCTCTGGTTGTCAAGGCAGCGGGAAAGAGAAACGAGGTATTCAGGGGTTTGACTGCGGAAGGGGAGAAAGGTCTTTCTCCCCTTCCGTTCTGTGCTTGGCTTAGCGGCAGCAGCC
>CAZDUP010000108.1:0-8133 GCA_964508625.1 uncultured Thermodesulfobacteriota bacterium | reverse complement strand
CTACGTCTTCGGTACGGATACCATGTCCACGTTCAACTTAGGGATCCCCACCGCCTACTTTGTCGGTTTCACCATCATCATGGCCTCGGTGATCGCTCTTACAAAGGACGACCTGAAGGCCAGGCTCGCCTACTCCACGGTGAGCCAGCTCTCGTACGTCATATTAGGCGTTGCGCTCCTTACGCCTTCGGGCGTCACCGGCGGCATTTTGCATATCGGCAACCACGCCTTCTCAAAGATAACGCTCTTCTTCTGCGCCGGCGCCATATACGTTGCGTCGCACGTCAAGAAGATCAGCCACATGAGCGGCATAGGCTACAAGATGCCGTTCACCATGGCCGCCTTTACGATAGGGTCATTGAGCATGATAGGCGTCCCGGCTGTCGCCGGGTTCACTAGCAAATGGTACATGGGCGTCGGCGCGATGGAGGCTCATGACGTAGTCCCGCTCATCGTGCTCCTTACGAGCACGGTGCTGAACGCGGCCTACTTCCTGCCCATAGTCTTCAAGGCGTATTTCGAGAGCCCGGTGGGCAACCACCATATTGAGCACGTTGAGGAGGCCCCGAAGTTCGTGCTTGTGCCGCTCGTCATCACCGCGATGATAACGGTCGGCATAGGCGTGTACCCTGACTTCTTCCTCTCTCTTGCCGAAAAGGTGCTGAGATGAAATTAGAGAATATCTTCGAGAACGAACAGAGGATGCGCACCCTTAAATGGGTCTTCTACGCCGCGATGGCGTTCTTTATCGTCCTTGACTTCATAATTCCGAGGCATCACCTGGAGTTTCCCTGGGACAGGGTGCCGGGGTTCAGCTCGGTATTCGGCTTCATCTCGTGCGTACTTATTATAATCGTGTCAAAGGCCCTCGGGAAGCTCTGGCTTCAGAAAAAAGAGGATTACTATGATAAATAGCCTCTGGGGAAATGCAAATGTTTGATTTCTGGATACATCCTGCAGCCATAATGCTCTTCGGCTCTCTCCTTATCCCGCTCTTTTCGGGTAAGGCGAAGAAGGCCTATATAATCCTCATCCCGGTGCTCGCCTTCCTGAACGTGGCAACGATGGACTACGGGACGTACGGCGTCTACGAGTTCTTCGGCCAGCAGATAACCTTCGGCAGGGTCGACAGGCTGAGCTACGCGTTCATTTTCATCTTCACGCTCATGGCCTTCATAAGCGGCGTCTACGGCCTGAACCAGAAGGAAGACGGCCACCATATAGCAGCCTACGTCTACGCCGGAAGCGCAACGGGCCTTGCCCTGGCGGGCGACTATCTCGTGCTCTTCCTCTTTGCCGAGTTCATGGCATTCGCGTCGATGTGCCTCATACTCTACAGGAGGACGCCGGAGTCCAACAAGGCGGCTTACCGGTATATACTCGTCCACATATTCAGCGGAATCTGCATGCTCGGCGGCGCGATGCTCCAGTACTCGCAGACCGGGAGCTTCGCATTCGACCACGTCACCGCCGGCGGGCTCGCCTCAGCGCTCCTTCTCATTGGATTTCTCACTAACGCGGCAGTGCCGCCCTTCGGCGCATGGCTGCCTGACGCCTACCCGATGGCGACCATACCCGGCGCGGTCTTCATGTCGTCGTTCACGACCAAGAGCGCCATCTATACCCTTGCGAGGGGATTCGCCGGTACGGAGATACTCATCTATCTCGGCACAGCGATGGCAATATACGGCGTCGTCTACGCGGTGCTTGAGAACGACATCAGGAGGCTTCTCGCATACCACATCATAAGCCAGGTAGGTTACATGGTGGCCGCCTGCGGCATAGGCACGGAGCTTGCCATAAACGGCGCTACTGCGCACGCATTCGCGCACATACTGTACAAGGGACTCCTCTTCATGGGCGCGGGTTCGGTCCTCTTCATGACCGGCAAATCCAAGCTCACGGAACTCGGCGGCATATACAAGCGAATGCCCTGGACCTTTATCCTCTACATGGTCGGCGGTTTCGCCATATCGTCGGTTCCTCTGTTCAGCGGCTTTGTGAGTAAATCGATCATCCTGTCCGCCGCAGGAGAGGAGCACATGGCAGTCATATGGCTGCTGCTGACGCTGGCCTCTGCTGGTACGTTCCTGCATACCGGGTTGAAGCTGCCGTATTTCACATTCATGGCCAAGGACTCGGGCCTTGAGGCCAAGGACCCGCCGCTCAACATGTTGGTCGGCATGGGAATGGCCGCTTTCATGTGCATCTTTGTCGGCGTATACCCGCAGTTCCTCTATAACCTGCTGCCGTACCAGATAGAGTACCACCCGTATACGCCTGAGCACGTTGTATGGACTTCGCAGATACTCCTCTTTACTGCCCTCGGCTTCATCTTTTACATCAAGAAGCTCGGCGGCGAGAGGACCATCAGCATGGATACCGACTGGTTCTACCGCAAGGGCTCGGTCGTATTCATGAAGCTCGCGTACGGCTTCGTCGCGGCCCTTGACGAGATAGTAAGCAACCTCTACAAGCCGATCCTTGCTGGCTCCAGGAAGATAGCCAATCTCTGCTGGGCCTTTGACTTCAAATGGGTCGACGGCATCGTCAACGGCGTGGCAGCCCTGGTCGTCTACGTCGCCGGAGACGCGCGCCGCCTCCAGACAGGCAGGCTGCAGCAGTACGCAGTGACCATACTGCTGGGCCTTCTTTTCCTTGTAAACATCATCCTCTTCCTCGCATAAGGGTCATGGCCCTTAAGGTGCTCTCGCCAGCGAAGGTCAACCTCTTTTTGCGCGTTTCAGGTAAGAGGCCTGACGGCTATCACGACATATACTCCCTAATGCAGCCGGTCTCGCTCTATGACGAGATAGAGATGGAAGCCGGAGACGGGGAGGGGATTTCCGTAAACTCAGATAATCCTGCCCTGCCAACAGGGGCTGATAATCTGTGCCACCGGGCCGCTGCTGCCTTTCTCAAGAGACTTGGCAAATCGAGATCAATAAGCATCCACATTAAAAAGAGGATACCAGTGGGCGCCGGGCTTGGCGGCGGCAGCTCCAACGCGGCTTCCGTCCTCATGGGCCTCAATGAGCTGACAGGCGCAGGCTTCGACGAGTCTGCCCTTATTGAGATGGGCTCGGAACTGGGCTCTGACGTGCCGTTTTTCATCCTCAGGTCCGCTGCCCTGGCAACGGGCCGTGGAACCGAGCTCAGGAGGGTAAAGGTCCGGGAATTCGGGTACATTCTCATAAACCCCGGCTACCATGTCTCGACGGCCTGGGTCTACGGCAATTTGGACTTGACAAAAAAGCCTGAAAATAATAAGTTAACGTATTCTGTGGAGTCCTTCGGAATGGGTTTTGAGGTCAGCGGCCTTTATAATGACCTCGAGAGCGTCACCCTGAAGGAGCACCCGGACCTGGCTGAATATAAGAGCATTCTTGTTAAAAATGGCGCTCTTGGCGCGCTCATGTCAGGGAGCGGACCTACGGTCTTCGGTATATATAATGACGAGGAGTCGGCCCAGAGGGCTTTCGCTTCGGTCAAGGCAAGCCTCGATAAAGGGGTCTTAGCCTTTGCAGTAAAGGGTTTGTAAGGGTCGGTCCTCGGGTCATCCGAATCCTGGGGCGTCGCCAAGCGGTAAGGCACGGGGTTTTGATCCCCGCACCCGGAGGTTCGAATCCTCCCGCCCCAACCAGTTCTGTAATAATCGACATATGAAAGCCGGGTATTGACATGCTTGAGAAGATCAAGGTATTTGCCGGTAACTCCAATAAGGCCCTTGCCATAGAGATCTGCGACCATCTGGGAATCGAGCTTGGAAAATCAGATGTCAGGAGCTTCAGCGACGGCGAGGTATATGTAGACATACAGGAGAGCGTAAGGGGCGTTGAGGTATATGTCGTGCAGTCCACCTGCATGCCGTGCAACGACAACCTCATGGAGCTTCTGATAATGCTCGACGCCTTCAAGAGGGCGTCGGCGTCGTCCGTCACGGCGGTCATACCATATTACGGGTACGCGAGACAGGACAGGAAGGTGGCCCCGAGGACGCCGATTTCAGCGAAACTCGTCGCCGACCTCATCACAGTGGCAGGCGCGACCAGGGTCGTCTGCGTAGACCTGCATGCCGGACAGATACAGGGCTTTTTCAACATCCCTGTCGACCACCTCTACGCGACACCGGTGCTACTTGACTATATCAACCAGAACTTCCAGGACGACGTCGTCATGGTCTCACCTGACGCCGGAGGCGTTGAGAGGGCAAGAGCTTTTGCCAAGAGGCTCGGCACCACGCTCGCCATCGTCGACAAGAGGCGCCCGAGGCCCAATGTCTCGGAGGTCATGAGCATCATAGGAGACGTCGAAGGCAAGACCGCGGTCCTCCTCGACGACATGATAGACACGGCCGGCACCATAACCCAGGCAGCCGCGGCCTTGAAGGAAAAGGGCGGCGCAAAGCAGGTCTATGCCTGCGCGACCCATGCCGTGCTCTCAGGCCCGGCCATCGACAGGATAGAGGCATCGCCCATAAAAGAGCTCGTCGTGACCAATACGATACCGAGACGGGATAGCGCCACGTCCCCGAAGGTAAAGAGGGTCTCGGTCGGGCCGCTCCTCGGCGAGGCGATAAAGAGGATACATTACGGAGAGTCTGTGAGCTCGCTCTTCGTTTAAGCTAAAAAGTCAATCCTGTAATAATCTCGGAGGAAACAAATGGAACAGATAAATCTCTCGGCCCAGCAGAGGCAGGAGAAGGGCAAGAACGCGGCAAGGAGGCTTCGCGCATCAGGCAAGGTGCCGGGCATACTCTATGGCCAGGGCGTCAAAGGCGCTCTCTCAGTGTCGGTCGACACCAAGGAGCTCGAGAAGGCTCTCCATACGCACGCTGGCGGCAACGTCCTCGTGAACCTCGATGTGACCGGCGACAAGTTGCGCACCGTGATGTTCAAAGAGGTGCTCCGCCATCCATTGAAGGGCACGGTCGAGCACATAGACCTGCTTGAGGTCCAGATGGACCACAAGATAACAGTCGATGTCCCTGTGCACCTCGTTGGCAAGGCCGCTGGCCTCGCCTTCGGAGGCATTGTGCAGCACGAGACAAGGAAGCTCCGCATAGAGTGCCTCCCGTCCGACATCCCGGACTCCATCGAGGTGGACATCACCCCTCTCGCGGTAGGACACTCCTTCCATGTCAGGGACATAAGCCTCAAGGCCGGTCTCGAGGCCCTCGACGACGCTGAGCTTACTGTCGTGTCGGTCGTCGCCCCGACGGCAGAGGTCGCGCCCAAGACCGCTGAAGAGGTCCAGGCAGAGCTTGCCAAGAGCTTCGAGGAGAAAGAAAAGGAAGGGGGCAAGAAAGAGGAGTGATCCTCTTTCCGCCCTGCCTTTAAGACTGCTTTGGGGGCTGCCCGTTGCTGCTCATCGTAGGATTGGGGAATCCCGGCAGCGAGTACGAGGAGACCAGGCACAACGCCGGTTTCATGCTCATAGACCGCATCTGCAGCGCTTATTCTGTCAAGCTCAGGAAGGGCGGCAGGGGCCTTTCGGGACAGGCTCGCATAGCTGGCCGGGATGTAGTCCTCCTTAAGCCCATGACCTACATGAACCTCTCAGGCCTTGCCGTGGCCGAGGTCCTGGATAAGCACCCGCTCCCGCCCGAGTCGATAATAGCCGCCTTCGACGACTGCGACCTGCCGCTCGGCAAGGTAAGGATAAGGAAGGGCGGCGGAAGCGGCGGGCACAGGGGCCTTGCCTCGCTCATAGAGAGGATCGGCACCAGGGAGTTCCCGAGGATAAGGCTCGGGGTAGGCAGGCCCGTTGAAGGCGATATCGTAGATTACGTCCTGAGCCCTTTTGCAAAGGACGAACTCCCGGCCATTGAAGAGATGCTGGGACGCGCCCAAGAGGCCCTCGAATCCATCATAACATGCGGAATAGAGCAGGCCATGAACAGGTTCAACGCCTGACCCCAACCTGACCTTGATTACCCGGCCCACCATGCGATAGAAACCTCTTTGGCTTTGAATACCCTTAAGCGAGCGAATAGAAATTTCATTTCCTCTGGTTTCGAAGACTCCCACGGCTTTCCGGGGATCTTCAAAGGTGTCTGAACCATGCCTGAGTTGACCCTTTACGCCCCCATCTTCGGCGTTGCCGGACTCTTCATCACCTTACTTCTCTATCTGTATGTCAGGCAGCTTCCCGCTGGCAGCGGCAGGATGACTGAGATAGCCGGGCTCATCCATTCCGGTGCAATGGCATATCTCAGGAGGCAGTACCTGATACTCGTGCTCTTTCTCGCCGTTGTCGCAGTTGCGGTCGCGTTCCTTCTGGGCATACCTACGGCAATAGCATACATTTCAGGCGGCGCCTCGTCCATGCTCGCAGGATACTTCGGCATGAAGGGCGCCACAAAGGCAAACGTAAGGACAGCCGAGGCAGCTAACAGGCACAAGCCAGATCCTTCGAGGGCGCTCCTAACAGCCTTTTTCGGCGGCTCGGTCATGGGCCTCTCCGTGGCGAGCCTCGGGCTCATCGGGGTGGGCGTCTTATTCATCCTTTACGGCAGGCCTGAGGAGGCGGCCATAATAAACGGCTTTGCAATGGGCGCTTCCTCGATCGCGCTCTTCGCCAGGGTCGGAGGTGGAATATATACAAAGACCGCTGACGTTGGCGCTGATCTCGTCGGCAAGGTGGAGGCCGGCATCCCGGAGGACGACCCGAGAAACCCGGGGGTCATAGCCGACAACGTAGGGGACAACGTGGGAGACGTCGCGGGCCTCGGGGCGGACATCTTCGAATCTTACGTGGGCGCTGTTGTGGCCTCTATCGCGCTCGGCGCCACGATATCGGCAGACGACCTCGCGTTTCTCGGTGACAGGGGTACGCTCATGTCTTATCCGGTGCTACTCGTCATGGCCGGGCTCATATCATCCCTTGCCGGGATAGCGTCAATGCGCTCGCTCGAAAGGTTCGGCCCTGCCTCGGCGCTCAGGTATTCATCCCTCATCTCGGCCGCCGCGTTCCTGGGCCTTGCCTTCATGGTGACTATCATTCTCAAGTGCGGGATGGGCTGTTACCTGGCCGTTGCCGCGGGTTGCCTGGGCGGGAGCCTCATAGGCCTCCTCAGCGAATACTATACCGGAGGCAAGCCGGTTGAACGGATAGCGAGGTCTTCCGTAACAGGCGCTGGAACGAACATCATAACCGGCATAGCCGTTGGGCTTGAGAGCTGCGCGCTGCCTCTTGTCGCCATAAGCCTCGCCATCTATATCGCCAACTATGCCGCAGGCATATACGGAATAGGCATAGCCGCGGTAGGCATGCTCGCTACCACGGGCATAATAATGAGCGTGGACGCATACGGCCCAATTGCCGATAACGCGGGCGGCATATCAGAGATGAGCGGATTGGGCAAAGAGGTAAGGGAGATAACCGACAACCTCGATTCGCTCGGCAATACCACGGCGGCAATAGGCAAGGGCTTTGCCATCGGCTCAGCCGCGCTTACGGCGATTGCCCTCTTCTCGGCCTACGGCCAGGCCGTAGGAGCGGCAACCGGGGTGCCGCTCGAGCTGTCCCTCACAGACCCGTCGGTCATGATAGGAATGCTCATCGGCGCGGTAATACCGTTCTTCATAGGGGCGCTCACGATGACGAGCGTTGGCAAGGCGGCCATGAAGATGGTCGAGGAGATAAGGAGGCAGTTCAGGGAGATACCTGGCCTCCTCGAGGGCAGAGAAGGCGCGCGCCCCGATGTCGAGAGGTGCGTTGACATAAGCACGAGGGCCGCGCTCAGGGAGATGATATTGCCGGGCGTGCTCGCGGCGGCGGCCCCTGTCTTCGTGGGCTTCGTCTTCGGGGCGAGGGCCCTCGGAGGAATGCTCGCAGGCGCTACCATCACGGGCATCATGCTGGCGATTTTCATGGCAAACGCGGGCGGGGCATGGGATAATGCCAAGAAATACATTGAAAAGGGGCAGTTCGGGGGAAAAGGCTCAGAGGCACATAAGGCGGCCGTAGTCGGCGACACAGTCGGAGACCCGTTCAAGGACACTTCCGGGCCGGCCATGAACATACTCATAAAGCTCATGAGCATCATATCTCTCATTATCGCTCCCCTTATAATATAGCAGGCATGAAATAAGTCCATCTGCTTGTCGAGTCGCGGAGGTCGCTGCGACG
>CAZDUP010000107.1:3536-8221 GCA_964508625.1 uncultured Thermodesulfobacteriota bacterium | reverse complement strand
TTCCCCACTGCTGCCTCCCGTAGGAGTCTGGCCCGTGTTTCAGTGCCAGTGTGGCTGATCGTCCTCTCAGACCAGCTACCCGTCTTAGCCTTGGTGAGCCATTACCTCACCAACTAGCTGATGGGACGCGGGCTCATCCCCAAGTGACAGGCCATTGCTGACCCGCCTTTGACCTCAGGATCTGCATCCCGTGGTCTTATCCGGTATTAGCCCACCTTTCGGCGGGTTATTCCAGTCTCGGGGGGAGATTACCCACGTGTAACTCACTTGCATGTGTTAAGCGCGCCGCTAGCGTTCGCTCTGAGCCAGGATCAAACTCTCCAATTAAGTTTTGATGCTGGAATTTAAAAGGGGGTGATAATTAGGTTTGTTGACTGTGCTTGCTATTTAGTTTTCAAAGAGCAGACGGCATTTGTCATTTTTAAAATATCATTTCGCCTATGCCCATGCAAGGGATACTGCGAGTTGATTTTGCCGTAGCGAATCCGTCTATTATATCTATCTGAAAAACCCTGTCAAGACTTTTTTGGCCCGCGCTGCTTTTTTCTTTTCCGGTTCAGGGCCTGTTTTCCCAGCAGGGTCTAAGAATATAACTCATGCTTCAGACCCTGTCAACAGGAAAAACAACTTACTTCAATATTTTTTCAGGGCGTCTCCTGGCTGGCCTGAGGCGCTTGCAGGGGCGGACTTTATACCACGGGGAAGGGCCTTATTCAAGCCCTGTCTCTTACTCGAAAGAGATCCTCCTGAAGAACCTCTTGCCCACCTGCATAAGCACCTGCTTTCCTGCGGGCAGCTCCATCTTCCAGTCTGTCACCTTCTCTCCGTCCACCTTCACGCCGCCCTGCTCAATAAGCCTCCTCGCCTCTGACGTGGAGGCTGCAAGCCGCGCGCCGACCATCGCCTTCGCGATGCCGCGTCCGTCTGAAGAGGGCAGCGCCACCGCCTCGACCTCGTCAGGCACCTCGCGCTTTTTGAATACGGCCTTGAATTCCTCTTTGGCGCGCTCCGCCTCGCTCTCTCCCCAGTACCTTGCCGTAAGCTCCGCGGCGAGCGCTTCCTTTGCGTCGCGCGGGTGCGCCTTTCCTGACCTAATCTCTTCCAGGCGCTCCGCGGTGGCGGCCGAGAGGAGCTCGTAGTAGCGCATCATTAGCGTATCCGATATGCTCATCACCTTTCCGAATATCTCTGCCGCGGGCTCTGTTATGCCGATGTAGTTCCCGAGAGACTTGCTCATCTTCTGCACGCCGTCAGTGCCTTCGAGGAGCGGCATCGTGATCACAGACTGGGGCTCCTGCCCCATCTCCCTCTGCAGCTCCCTGCCGACGAGCAGGTTGAAGAGCTGGTCAGTGCCACCGAGCTCGACATCTGATTTCAGCACCACGGAATCGTAGCCCTGTATGAGCGGATAGATGAACTCGTGGATGGCAATCGGCCTGCCCTCAGAGTACCTCTTCTGAAAGTCGTCCCTCTCGAGCATCCTTGCGACCGTGTAGCGCGAGGCGAGGCTTATCATGTCAGCCGAGGTGAGCCGCTCCATCCATTCGCTGTTGAAGACGACCTCGGTCTTTTTCTCGTCGAGTATCTTGAAGGCCTGGGCAGTGTATGTCTTCGCGTTTGCCTTGACCTCATCCCTCGTGAGGGGCTTTCTCGTCTCGCTCTTGCCCGTTGGGTCGCCTATCATGCCGGTGAAGTCACCGATGAGGAGAAGGACGTGATGGCCCAATTCCTGAAAGTGCCTGAGCTTGTGTATGAGCACGGTATGCCCGAGGTGCAGGTCAGGCGCGGTCGGGTCAAAGCCCGCCTTTATGCGAAGCGGCCTTCCCTTTGCCTCAGAGGTCTCAAGCTTCTTCAATAGCTCGGCATCGGTTATTATTCCCGAGGTGCCTCGTTTTATGATCTCAAGCTGTTTTTTCGGGTCCATCTTCCCAGCGTACCTTTATAATTGATTTCGTGATTCCAAGCGGATTAAAAAAATCGCAAGTCAATTGAATCCTTATGCAGGCTGCTCAAAAAGGTCCAGATGCGAGGCGGCGAGGAAGCGACGAATGAGGCGTACTCTTTGCCGTACGCCGCAGTGAGGAGCGACGAGACAACAAAGCAGATGGGCCTTTTTCAGCGGCCTGCTTCCAGAGGCATCTTGATACGCTCAATCTTTATCGCCTTGCCGTCCTCTCTGCCTATCGTCACGACGACTCCCTGCAACTCAACGCCCTTTGTCGCAACCTCGAACCTGACGGGCATCTGAGCGAGGAACTTCTCAAGCACCAGCTCCTTCTTTACCCCTATTATCGAGTCCGTAGGCCCTGTCATGCCTGCGTCAGTTATGAAGGCCGTGCCCCCGGGCAACACCCTCTCGTCAGATGTCTGCACATGGGTATGCGTGCCTATCACGGCGCTCGCGAGCCCGTCGAGATGCCAAGCCAGGGCCATCTTCTCGGAAGTAGCCTCGGCATGAAAATCGACGATGACCACTGGCGTTTCCTGCCTGATTCTTTTTACAAGCTCGGCCCCTGTCCTGAACGGGCACTCGAGGCAGTCCATGAAGACCCTGCCCATGAGGTTCACAACACCAATCCTTGCGCCGGAGGCGCATTCGTATACGCCCCAGCCGCTGCCAGGGCTCCCCTGAGGGAAGTTTGCCGGGCGCAAGAGGCGCTTCTCAGAGCGTATGTAGTCGTAGACGTCCTTCTTGTCCCAGACGTGGTTGCCGGTGGTGATGACGTCGATATGGAGCTTCTTGAGGTCCTCGGCCGTCTCAGGAGTTATGCCGAAGCCGCCGGAGGAGTTCTCACCATTGGCTATTACGAGGTCAGGGGAGTACTGGCCTACGAGCCTGGGCAGGAGCTCGCGCACAGCAAGCCTGCCTGGCCGCCCTATGATGTCGCCTATGAAAAGTACCCTGATCTCTTCCATATGATCTCTGTTATTGACTAAAAAAGAGTTCCCCCTTTATTCAAGGGGGAACTCTTGACCTTCGCTGCATTGCGGCTGCTCAAAAAGGTCCAGTCGTTGAGAAGCGACGAATGAGGCGTACTCTTTGCCGTACGCCGCTTCTGATGCGACGAGAAAACAAAGCATGGGGGCGTTTTTCCGCAGCCGCTACTTCGCGAACTCGACGGCCCTCGACTCCCTTATGACCGTGACCTTTATCTGCCCCGGATAGGTGAGCTCCTTTTCTATCTGTTTGGCAATGTCTTTAGACATGAGGACGGCTCCCTCGTCGTTCACGGTCCCGGTCTCGACGATGACCCTCACTTCCCTGCCAGCCTGGAGCGCGTACGCCTTCTCCACGCCGTTGAAGCCCTTGGCGATCTTTTCGAGGTCCTCGAGCCTCTTTATGTAGCTCTCGAGCATCTCCTTACGCGCGCCCGGCCTTGCTGCTGAGAGCGTGTCAGCTGCCTGGACCAGGATGCCGAATACCGAATCCGGCGTGTCGTCGTGGTGCTGGCCAATGGCCGCGACAATCTTGGCGGACTCGCCGTATTTCTTCGCGAGGTCAGCGCCTATTGCCGCGTGCGGCCCCTCTATCTCATGGTCGACCGCCTTGCCGATATCATGCAGCAGCCCTGCCCTGCGCGCAATCTTTGTCGGCAGTCCCAGCTCGGAGGCCATCACTCCGCAGATGAACGCCACTTCCATCGAATGGGAGTAGACGTTCTGCGCGTAGCTCGTCCTGAACTTCAGCCTTCCGATGAGCTTCTGTATCTCCTTGTGGATGCCGTGGAGGCCGGTGTCGAATATCGCCCTCTCTCCAGCTTCCATTATGGCCTGGTTGACCTCTGATTCCACCTTTGAGACTATCTCTTCTATGCGGGAGGGGTGTATCCTGCCGTCTGTTATTAGCCTCTCGAGCGAGAGCTTGGCTATCTCCCTCCTCACCGGATTATGGCCAGAGAGTATTACGGCCTCCGGGGTGTCGTCTATAATAACGTCTATGCCTGTCGCGGCCTCGATGGCCCTGATGTTGCGCCCCTCCCGGCCTATGATGCGCCCCTTCATCTCGTCGTTGGGGAGGTTCACGACAGAGACGGTCCTCTCAGCCACATATTCGCCCGAGTACCTCTGTATGGCGAGCGCTATTATCTCCTTGGCCTTCTTGTCTGCCTCGGCCTTGGTCTCTTCCTCGATCCTCTTTATGAGCTTTCCGGCCTCGTGCTTGGCCTCGTTCTCCATGTTCTCGAGGAGCATCCTCTTGGCCTCTTCGGCCGATATGCCTGCGAGGCCTTCGAGCTTGGCCTTCTGCTCCGCGATGACGCCCTGGACCTCTACTTCCATGTCCGCGAGCTTCTTTTCCTGGGCCGTTACGGTCTTTTCCCTCTTCTGGAACTCGGCCTCTTTCCTGTCAATGGACTCAAACTTCCTGTCGAGGTTCTCCTCTTTCTGCTGGACCCTTTTCTCAAGCGACTGGAGCTCCTTCCTTCTCTCCCGGGTCTCCTTCTCGAACTCGGTCTTGCCCTGGAAGATCAGGTCCTTGGCCTCGAGCTCTGCCGCCTTCCTTACGTTGTCAGCCTCTTTCTTCGCGTCTGCGATGACGGACTCGGCTGTCTTCCTGCCGGCCTCTACGCTCGACTCCTCCATCTTCTTCTTTATTACGAAGCCTATTCCGACCCCTATGATAATCGCAAAAGCCGCAACTGCCGCAATGATAATGATGGTCGAAAATTCCATACCGGGCTACCCCT
>CAZDUP010000107.1:0-3526 GCA_964508625.1 uncultured Thermodesulfobacteriota bacterium | reverse complement strand
TGATAGGGGCCGGAGAAGCGCCATTTCAGGCATCATGCTCCTCCCCTTTGCGTCCCCTGAGAGCCCCCGTCATAATTGTCCGCTCCTCGGTCACAATGGCCGAGACGTTTTCATCATGGGGCTCAATGGGGATCTTTGTTTTCAAAACCTGGAACTCGTAAGCCAGCGCCACTACCGGGCATCTCGCGCCCTTCAATGCCGTGTCATAGTGGCCTTTGCCGAAACCCAACCTGTTGCCGGACTCATCAAAGGCGACCCCCGGTATCACTATCAGGTCTAAACTTTCCGTACCGGCTGTCTCGCCGCCTTCCACCGGCTCCTTCAAATCGTAGGCGCCCGGAGCAAGCTCGCCAAGGCCATTTACCCTCAGGAACCTTATGCCTTCCATGGTCACCCTCGGGTAGAAGACCTCTTTGCCGGCCTCTGCCGCAGCCTTGAAGACCTCGTCGGTGAGGACCTCGTTCGAGAAGCTCGAATAGAGCGCGAGCCTTCGGGAGTCCTTGAAGAAGCCAGAGCCAAGGAGCCTTGCCTGGGCCCTTTTGCTCAAAGAGAAGACTTCCTCGAACGGCATGGACCTTCTCATCTCGAGAAGACGGCTCCTCAGGAGCTTTTTTTCGGCATACTTCGTCATTGACCTTTGAAAGGAAGGGTCGGAAGGAAGAGAGCTTTGAAGACAGGATAAAGAAGGTTTGCGTCCGGCTGGCGCGGACTTTCAGATCTGGTGCTTGAAATTCCTCACATCTGCTTGTTGATACGATTAAAAAACGTCCTGGTTCGATGTATCTTAACCGGCCCTGGGCCCAACATACGGACCCCCGTTTGAATTTGCGTCCCCCCCGCGTAAGCCGTGTCGAAAGTTATTTTGAACCTGCCTTAGACAGGTGGGCGCCCTGTAGCATCTTCCGGACTTCCCGCAAGGGGACATGCCGTACGCATGCCAGTGAAGGCTCCCTCTTTCAGAGTATTGGTTCTAAATACACTGACCGATCACAAACCTGGCAGGGGGGAAGGCTTCAGCTTACCAGCCTTCTATCTATCTTTTGAGCAAGCTCTTCGGATTTCCTTCCCAGCCTTTCGAGTATCTCCTTAGATTTTATGACCTCTCCTGTGATGTTGAGGGCGGCTAAAAGCGCCAGATCCAAAGTAGATACTGCCTTTGTGTTCTCCTTTACCTCCTCTATCTTAGTGTTAAGGTAGTCTTCAACAGCTCGCAAGTATTCTTCGCCTTCTTCACTCTTGACCAGGAGCTTGTGGCCGTATATCTTGAGTTCCGATACCTTTTTCAAATCCGCCTCACGCGCCCTGTATAAGGCCCTCGAGCTTCTCGAGAAGCAGGTCCACCTTTTCCCTGACCTCGTCCCTCTCGGCCTCGAGCTTTTTGAGCTTTGACCTGAGTTCAGCTATCTCGAGGTCCTTTGCGGCCAAGGCCTCGCTGGTGCCCTCTTTTTCAGCTGCTAGCGTCTCGTAGGCGGAAAGTAAGCGGGTAAGACCCTCTTCCAGCCTGTTAAATCTGTCCAGCGCCATCCCAAAAACCCTCCGGTCCATTAATATATTACTTTTTTTATGCCTTGCAAGTCAAGGATAATAGGTTTGTGTTCCATGAGGCCTTTCCAGCGCTCCTGAAGGCCGGAACAGGCCCAGGAAACCCCAAAAAAAAGCCCTCGGAAGAGGGCTTTTTCGGGTATTTCGTTGATTTAAGCTAAATTTTTATTAACACCTCATCCAGGCTGCTCAAAAAGGTCCGGAGCGAGGCCCCGGTTAAGTCGGGGAGCGAGGAATGAGGCGTACTCTTTGCGGTACGCCGCTTCTGATGCGACGAGACAAAAAGCAGATGGGCCTTTTTCAGCTGCCTGGTCAGTAGGCGTATAAGTTTCCGTACGGCCTCGCCGACACGGGCACCAGCTTCCTGAATGGCTTTGACATGATATCCTCGAGCTTGAGCCCCAAGTCAGCGCAGTACTCTGTAAGGACCTCTTTCAATATTTTTTTATCCTCGTCGTCAAGGTCCAGCACCCCTACCTCGGCCCCGCAATTCTTCTTCTCGACCTCGCCCCTTATGTAGATGGCGCCGCCGTGCATGCCTGTGCCGAGGTAATCGCCCACAAGCGGCTCCCCGTCATTCGAGAGGCCAAGGAGGACTAGGACGCCGCCTGCCATGTATTCGCCGAAGAAGTCACCGGCAGTGCCGCCGACAACTATCGTTGGGGCCTGCTTCTTGTTGCCCTTCATGTGTATGCCGACCCTGTAGCCGACGCTGCCGCGGATATGGAGCTTGCCGCCCCTCATGCCATAGCCGAGCACGTCGCCTGCATTGCCCTCGACAATGACCTTGCCGCTGTTCATGGTGTTGCCGATGTTGTCCTGGGCATTGGCCTTTATCCGTATGGTGGGGCCGTCCATGAAGGCCGCGAGGTCGTTGCCAGGCACGCCCTCGACGACTATCGACGACTTGCCCCTGAGGCCGTCTCCGATATAGTATTGGCCGTTTACGTTCTTGAGGACGATTTCCTTCTCGCCCTTTTCAACGGCCTCTCTGACCTTCTTATTGAGGTCGCGGTAGTATGCGCCTTTCGCGTCTATTTCCACCATCTCCGATTCCCTCTCAGTGCCTGTAAGTAGTTTCCTGAATTATCGTCCTGCCGGCTTTACGCCTAGTATGTCGAGCATCGCCGAATCGAGTCCCACGCCGCGGAGCCTTTCCCTGTTGCCCCTCATGCTCTCTATCGAGTTGATGCCGAGCGCGCCGAGAATCTCCTTGAGTTCGTGCGTCCACGCGTGTATGAGGTTGATGAGCCTCTCCCCGTAGACCTCAGGGTCGAGCCTTGCGGTTAGCTCGGGTCTCTGCGTCGTGATGCCCCACGAGCAGTTTCCAGTGTAGCACTTGCCGCAGGTAGTGCAGCCCATTGTTATGAGGGCGGCCGTTGCTATGCCGACCGCGTCCGCGCCCAGGGCTATGGCCTTTGCCGCATCTGCGCTAGACCTTATGCCGCCTGCCGCGATTATCGATGCCTCGTTCCTTATGCCTTCCTGCCTGAGCCTGTCGTCCACGGCAGCGATGGCGTGCTCTATTGGTATGCCGAGGTGGTCCCTTATGATGGACGGCGCAGCACCTGTGCCGCCCCTGAAGCCGTCCAGATAGACGATATCAGCGCCAGCCCTTACTATTCCGGACGCTATCGCCGCCACGTTGTGTACCGCAGCTATCTTTACTGAGACGGGCTTGTAGTTGGTAGCCTCTTTTATGGCATAGATGAGCTGCCTCAGGTCTTCGATCGAATAGATGTCGTGCTGGGGCGCGGGGGAAAGCGCGTCCGTGCCGACCGGGATCATCCTCGTCCTCGCGACCTCGAGAGGGATCTTCTCTCCGGGCAGGTGCCCGCCTATGCCGGGCTTCGCGCCCTGGCCTATCTTTATCTCGACCGCCACGCCCGCATTCAGGTAATCGGGGTTCACGCCGAACCTGCCGGATGCGACCTGCACGATGATGTTCTTCCTGTACGGCACGAGGTCCTCGTGCAGGCCCCAC
>CAZDUP010000106.1:0-8231 GCA_964508625.1 uncultured Thermodesulfobacteriota bacterium | reverse complement strand
ATACAGAAACGTATGCTGCGGTTCAATCCCTTGCCCTTCCTGGCATCTGGATGTTTCTTGCATGAAGATAGGTAAAGACAGAGTTTTTAAAAAGTAAAAGTTATACCAATAATAAGACGGTCCAATGAAGATACCCTATTATCCAGGCTGCACACTGAATACTGTCGCCAAGCAGTTCGACTCGTCGGCAAGGGACGCTGCTCAGGCCGTTGGCTTCGAGATGGCCGAGCTCCAGCAGTGGAACTGCTGCGGAGCCACATTCCCGCTTACGCCCGATAACCTCATCGGCCTCTCTGCCCCGGCAAAGGTGCTCTCCGGCGCGGCAAAAGAGGGGGATACGCTCACCACGCTCTGCTCTGTCTGCTACAACGTCTTGAAGCGCACCAACAAGGTCATAAGGGACAGTAAAGAGAAGAGGGGCGTAATAAACGGCTTCATAGAAGAGGAGTACGACGGCAGCTTGAACGTGCTCCATTATCTCGAGGTGCTCCGCGACAGGATCGGCTTTGATAAGGTAAAGGCCGCTGTCAAGAGGCCTTTGAAGGGCATAAAGGCAGGCGCGTACTACGGCTGCATGCTGCTGCGCCCCTTTGAGGACATGGGCATAGACAACGCCGAGAGCCCGACGATATTCGAGGAGCTCATAAAGGCGCTCGGCGCCGATGCCGTCGAGTTCCCCAATAAGATCGAATGCTGCGGCGCGCACCTCGCCATGAACAACGAAGAGGTCGTCACGCGCTTGTCCGGCAACGTGATGACCTCGGCCGTTGGCAGCGGCGCGGAGCTTATAATAACGAGCTGCCCGCTCTGCCAGTACAACCTCGAGAAGAGCCAGCCCGAGGTCACAAGGCAGAACTCAGGCTTCAACCCGGTGCCGGTAATATACTTTACCCAGGCCATAGGCCTTGCCCTTGGCCAGGACATTTCGACTCTTGGCTTTGATAAGAACACGACAGACGTGATGCCGCTCCTCAAGAAAAAGGGGATCGTTTAATAAAGAACCTGTAGCTGCAAGTACCACGAGGGTCCAGTATGCCGAGAATCGGAGTCTTTGTCTGCCAGTGCGGTAACAATATAGCGGCGACCGTCGATACCAAGAAGGTCGCCGAGGAAATGAGCCAGATCCCTGGCGTCGTCTACACCTGCGACTACAAGTTCATGTGCTCCTCGCCCGGCCAGGAGACGCTCAAGCAGGCCATAAAGGAGCATAACCTCGACGGCATAATCGTCTCTGCCTGCTCGCCGCACATGCACGAGAAGACCTTCAGGAAGGCCTCTGAGGCCGCTGGCCTCAACCCCTACCAGTGCGAGATAACCAATATCCGCGAGCAGTGCTCGTGGGTCCACCACGACCCAACAAAGGCCGTGGGCACGGTGAAGTCCATTGACCTTACGAGGATGACCATTCAGAGGCTCAAGAAGAACCAGCCCCTGAAGAAGATAAAGATACCTGTCAAGAAAAAGGCCCTTGTCATAGGCGGCGGCATCGCGGGAATACAGGCGGCCCTCGACATAGCTGAGGGCGGCAGGGATGTCATACTGGTCGAGAAGGAGCCCTCCATCGGCGGCAACATGGCCAGGCTCTCAGAGACCTTCCCGACAATGGACTGCTCGCAGTGCATTTTGACGCCAAAGATGGTCGAGGCAGAGCTCAATGAGCGCATAACGCTTCTCACCTATTCAGAGGTCGAGAAGGTAGACGGGTACATCGGCAACTTCACGGTAACCATCAGGAGAAAGTCCAAGTACGTTGACGAAGAGCGCTGCACCGGCTGCGGAGAGTGCATCGAGAAGTGCCCGTTCAAGGTGACAAGCGGCTTCGAGCTGGGCCTGAATAAGAGAAAGGTCATCTACACGCCCTTCCCGCAGTCTGTCCCGAACGTTCCTGTAATAGACGCGCCCAACTGCCCCAAGATACAGAAAGACAAGTGCGGCGCGTGCGCCATAGTCTGCGGCCCCAAGTGCATTGACTTCAAGATGGAAGACAAGCTCGTGACAGAGGAGGTCGGCGCAATAGTGGTCGCGACCGGCTACCAGCTGATGCCCAACGAGCGTTTCGGCGAGTACGGATACGGCAGGATAAAGGACGTAATAAGCGGACTCCAGTTCGAGAGGCTCGCGTCATCTTCAGGCCCCACGGGCGGCGAGATACGGAGGCCATCAGACGGCAAGGTGCCGCAGAACGTGGTCTTCATCCAGTGCGTTGGCTCGAGGGACGAGAAGAAGGGCGTTTCCTACTGCTCGAAGATATGCTGCATGTACACTGCCAAGCACACCAAGCTATACAGCCACAAGGTGCACGGCGGGCAGGCATATGTATTCTACATGGACATCCGCTCCGGCGGAAAGAGATACGAGGAGTTCGTAAGGGGCGCCATTGAGCACGACGGCGCAATGTATCTCCGCGGCCGCGTATCGAGGGTATATGAGAAGGACGGCAAGATAATGGTCCAGGGCGCTGATACGCTCTCCGGCTCCCAGGTAGAGATAGAGGCTGACATGGTCGTGCTCGCAACAGCCATAGTGTCGAGGGAAGGCGCGGATACGCTCGCGCAGAAGCTCGGCATAGGCTATGACAAGCACAAGTTCTACAACGAGTACCACCCGAAGTTGAAGCCGGTCGAGACGGTTACGGCAGGCATCTACCTTGCGGGCACATGCATGGGGCCGATGGACATACCTGAGTCGGTTGCGCAGGGCTCTGCCGCGGCAAGCAAGGTCCTCTCGCTCTTCTCGGCCGACGAGATGGCCAGAGAGCCCATCACGTCAGTTGTAAACAAGGTCACATGCAACGCCTGCTGGGACTGCGTTACAGCGTGCCCCTATACAGCGATCGAGAGGGACACGATCAAGGACAGGAAGGGCAATATCATAAGATGGGTGGCAAAGGTCAACGATGGCGTCTGCCAGGGCTGCGGCGTATGCGTCGCTGCGTGCAGATCGAAATCCATTGACCTTAAGGGATATACGGACGAACAGGTCTATGCTGCCTTGAGTGCGTTCTAAGGACAGGAAACCAATATGAGCGGACATACTGAAAATACAACTCCGACCGGCGGCTTCGAGCCGAAGATAATGGCCTTTGTCTGCAACTGGTGCACCTACGCGGGCGCGGACCTCGCTGGCACCAGCAGGATGGAGTACAGGCCCAACGTCAGGATAATAAAGCTCCCGTGCACCGGGCGCATCGACCCGCTCTTTATATTGAAGGCGTTCGAGAACGGGGCTGACGGCGTGCTCGTCTCAGGCTGCCACCCCGGCGATTGCCATTACACGACCGGCAATTACCACGCCAGGAGGCGCTGGATTGGCTTCAAGCATCTTTTAGAGTTCGCTGGCGTCGACATGAGGAGGCTCCATTTTTCGTGGGTATCTGCCTCAGAGGCCATAAAGTGGGTGGATCTTATAAACAAGGTCTCGGACGAGGTAAAGGCTCTTGGGCCCTTCATGGAGTACAAGGGCCTGAAAAACGAGACAGCCGCGCCGTAAGGTCAGGGGGATAGATGGCAAGCGAGATCTCGGTGAGCGCGGTGCTCATAGAGAAGGAAGACGGCACATACAGGGCGAACTGCCCTGAGTTCGACATAAACACAGAGGGCGAGAGCTCTGAAGAGGCCTTCGACAACCTGAAGGCCGCGGTGACAAGGCATGTAAGGGGCGCGGGCGCGGGGCTCCAGATGAGCCAGGTGAAATGCCTCAAGTTCAAGGTGCCGGTAGACTGAGTCGCCTATGCGCATAGCGCTACGGGCTGAGAGAAGAAGATGGAGAATACCTTAAGACAGAAAGCAAAAGAGCTCCTGACCTCTGGCGAGGTCAAGGTCGTAATCGGGTGGGGCTGGAACAGGGCAAAGACCAGGACCACGCCTGTCTTCATAACCGACCCGGCGCATGTGGACCAGCTCGTCTGGAACCCGCTCTGCGTGAACAACCTCTCTGTTTACCTCACGAGGAAGTTCAAGGACATCCAGGCCCTGGGCAAGCCCGCGATAGTGGCCAAGGGCTGCGACATAAAAAACATCGTCGTCCTCATAACAGAGGCGCAGCTCAAGAGAGAGGATGTCTACATAATAGGCGTCACCTGCAACGGCGTTGTCTATAAGCAGGAGCTCTGGCAGGGCGAACTTAAGCCGGAGATAATGCCGACCAAGTGCCACAACTGCGACGTAAGGAACCCGCACGTGGCAGACTTCGTAGTGGGCGAAAAGTCGGCCTTTGCGCCGCCTGAAGAGCCCGCGGGCATGGTCTTCAGCAAGATAAAGGAGCTCGACTCGAAGTCTTCGTCAGAGCGCTGGTCATTCTGGATAAACGAGTTCTCCAGGTGCATAAAGTGCTACGCGTGCAGGCAGGTCTGCTCGCTCTGCTACTGCGAGAGGTGCATAACCGAGAAGAACATGCCGCAGTGGATAGAGACCTCGGCGCACCCGAGGGGCAATCTCTCATGGAACCTCATCAGGGCCATGCACCTCGTGGGCAGGTGCACCTTCTGCGGCGAGTGCGAGAGGGCGTGCCCCGTGAACATACCCTTGAACCTGGTGAACCAGAAGATGATAATGGTCGTAAAGGACTCCTTTGACTTCAAGTCAGGCTATGACGAGAAGGTCCATCCGCCGATGATAGTCTTCAGCCCGGATGACAAGGAAAACTTCATAAAATAAAAGCGGCACGCCGCTGAAACGGTATTTATGGCAGAGAAGATACTCAAAAAGGAAGACCTGGCAAAGCTCATAGCCTCCGTGACTGGAAAGGGCGGCAGGTTCGTGGCCCCCACGCTCGTTGCGCGCCAGATAGTGTTCAAAAAGGTCTCCAGGGCCGAGGATATGGCGCAGGACTATATAATAGCGCGTAATTCTTTCAAAGAGTTCCTCTTCCCGCAGACCGAGGTCATAGCCGAGTTCACGATTGGGAAAGACTCCGTGGACATGAAGGGCGTTGAGGTCGAGGCAACGCAGACGGTCGTATTTGGCGCAAGGCCGTGCGAGGCAGCGAGCCTCGCTGGCATGAGGGCGCTGTTCACCTGGGACTTCGTTGACGAGTTCTTCACGAAGAGAGACGATAATACCGTCGTTATAACGGTCGGCTGCACAAAGGCCGATGATGCCTGTTTCTGCACCTCTGTGAACCTCTCGCCAGAGTCGACCGAAGGCGCGGACGTCTACATGAGGGAGACCGAGGAGGGCGGCTATACTGTCCAGGCCCTCACTGACAAGGGCAAAAAGTTCGTCGAGACCCACGCGGCCGTGTTCACTGACGGCAGCGCAAAGGCAAAGGCCCTCGTAATGCCCGAGAAGGTCCCTGGCGTTGACCTCAAGAAGGTCTCCGAGAGGCTTAAAGAGAAGTCCCATTACGATGACCCGGTCTGGGCAAAGCTCACCATGAAGTGCATAGGCTGCGGGGCATGCACCTTCGTATGCCCGACCTGCAGGTGCTTCGATATAACGGATGAAGGCACGGCGTTCGAGGGCGAGAGAAGGAAGAACTGGGACTCCTGCCAGTACGACACCTTCACTCTCCACGCGAGCGGCCATAACCCGAGGGAGCACCAGCCCCAGAGGTGGAGGAACCGCTTCATGTGCAAATTCAACTTCTACCCCGAGAAGTTCAATTCAAAGGGCTGCGTGGGCTGCGGCAGGTGCATAAGGGTCTGCCCGGTGAGGCTCGATATAACCGAAGTGATGCAGGAATTTTCAAAGTAGTTGTAGGGTGGGCTGTGCCCACCAGTTTTCGCAGGGTGCGCCATGCGCACCAGCCAAGAAGACGCAAAGGACCGCCTGTATATTATGAACAACATATATCTGCCGCACCTGGTGACAATAGAGGAGATAAGGGACGAAGCACCCGACGTAAGGAGCTTCAAGCTCGTCTTCAAGGACCCCAAGGTCAGGGAGGGCTTTGACTTCAAGACTGGCCAGTTCGGATTGTATTCGGCGTTCGGCCTGGGCGAGTCGACCTTCTGCATCGCCTCTTCGCCAACGAAGAAGGGATACATACAGTGCACCTTCAGGCGCTCTGGACGTGTGACCGGAGGGCTCGCGCAGCTCTCGGTCGGCGACACTATGGGCTTCAGGGGGCCCTACGGCAACTCCTTCCCCATAGATGAGTGGAAGGGCAAGAACATAGTATTCATCGCTGGCGGCATAGGCCTTCCGCCCGTGCGCTCCGTAATATGGAACGTCCTCGACAACAAGGCCGATTATGGCCATATAACAATAGTCTACGGCGCCAAGGCAGTCGCTGACCTCGTATACAAGGACGAGCTAAAGGCATGGGACGAGATGGACGGCGTGACCCTCGTACAGACTGTTGACCCGGGTGGAGAAACGCCGGACTGGAAGGGCAAGGTCGGCTTCGTGCCAATGGTCCTCGAAGAGGCTGCCCCTGCCGCGGCAAACAGCGTGGCCGTTACATGCGGCCCGCCTATCATGATAAAATTCGTCTTGAATGCCCTCCTTAAGCTGGGCTTTGACGAGAATAGCGTCTATACCACGCTCGAGAACAAGATGAAGTGCGGCGTGGGCAAATGCGGCAGGTGCAACGTCGGCGACGTCTACGTATGCAAGGAAGGCCCGGTCTATACGGCCGCAGAGATAAAGAGGATGTACAACGACTTCTAATAGTAAAATGCCTTTACCCGGAGAATAGATATGGCAGACGATATCAAAAAAACCACCCTCGCCACAGGCGACAGGACCATCCCGCCAAAAGACGCGTTGATGATCCCCATCTACATCATGGGCAGGGAATACATGGTCCCCGAGACACTGACCATAATGAAGGCCATAGAGTACGCCGGGTACTCATATGTCAGGGGCTGCGGCTGCAGGGGCGGCATATGCGGCGCGTGCGGCACCTTCTACCGCTTCCTCGGCGACTACAGGCTACGCTCCGGTCTTGCCTGCCAGACCGTTGCAGAGCCGAACATGGTCATAATGCAGCTCCCGTTCTTCCCGGCCAACAGGCCGGGCTATGAGATAAACAAGGTCGCGGGCAACCCGCACGAGGAGCTTCGCAGCCTGTACCCCGAGGTCTTCAAGTGCGTGGGCTGCGGCACCTGCACCCGCACCTGCCCGATGGATATAGACGTCATGGACTATATCGCCCTCATGAAGAGGGGGGACCTGAAGGGCGCGGCGCACAAGAGCTTTGACTGCGTCATGTGCGGCCTTTGCGCCTCGCGCTGCCCCGCGCAGATATCCCAGTTCAACGCGGCCATGTTCGTCCGCAGGATCTACGGCAAGTACATCCTCCCCAAGGCGAATCATCTCACAAAGAGGGTCGAAGAGGTAAAGGGCGGCAAATACGAGCCCATGCTCTCTGAACTTACGAAGATGAGCCAGGAGGACGTGAAGAAGCTCTACGTTGAGCGCGAGAGGGAGCCGGATATGGCGGAAGCTGGAAAATGGATGCCAAAGGATACTTCAAAGCTCTGACAATCAATCTGATTTAACTGTAAGCAATGGTAAACGGTCTTACACTGGAGGAAAGATGAGCGGATATACCGAGGCTCTCAAGGAACTCATAAAAAAGGTAGAGGCCACAAGGCCCGCCAGGGTGGAGAAGGCAAGGAAGGGAGATCACTTCCCGGCCCTCACAATGGAGCAGAGGCAGGAATGGCTCCGTAAATACCACCCGGACTACAAGTCTGACGGCAGGCGCGCTGTCGAGGTCGGACCCAACAAGGGCACGGTATATCCGGAAGAGGTCTCGACTCTACTCGAATCCAGGAGCAGGCTCAACCTCAAGGCCATCGACCTGTCCAGGGTGGACTATGACACGGACCTCCTCGTAATAGGCGCGGGCGGCGCAGGCACTGCCGCGGCCCTGGCCGCGCAGGAGGCTGGCTACAAGGTCCTTATCGCCACCAAGCTCCGCCACGGCGACTCCAACACGGTCATGGCAGAGGGCGGCATACAGGGCGCTGACCAGGAGGGCGACTCGCCTTATTTCCACTACCTCGACGTCATAGGCGGCGGGCACTTCTCCAACCAGCCTGAGCTCGTGGCAGCGCTCACCAACGACGCGCCCCTTATCATCCATTGGCTTGAATCGCTCGGCATGATGTTCGACAAGAACCCGGACGGCAGGATGAAGGTAAGGCACGGCGGCGGCACATGCAGGAAGAGGATGCACTCCGCAGGTGACATGACCGGCGCAGAGATAATGAGGGTCGTGCGCGACGAGGCGAGGAACAGGGATGCGGGCATAAAGATAATGGAGTTCACCCCGGCCGTCGA
>CAZDUP010000105.1:2004-8240 GCA_964508625.1 uncultured Thermodesulfobacteriota bacterium | reverse complement strand
GCCTCTCCTGCCTTTCTCTCGTACTCCTTCCAGAGCTCCCACCAAAGGCCCCTGCTCTCTGCCGAAAGCCCCTTGCACGCCTCGGCAACGGAAAGATATATATGAGCTTCGCGCACGTCATAGGGGTCGAGTACGAGGTGAGGCCTCCTGCCCTGCCTCTGGAGCCTCTCTTCTAGCTTCTCGAAGGCTCTCTGAGTCTCCCTGGCAAAGGTCCTGGTGAGAATATAGCTCTCGCCTGCCTGGACAGGGACTGAGAAAGGCGCGGTAGAGACCGTGCCAATCGCCTGCAAAAAGCCTGTTATCTCTCTCTTCTCCCCTGTCGCTGGCAGCGACGCAAGGCCGCCGGTGAAATAATCGTCGCAATACCGTTTAAGCTCGCTGTCCACGATTTCGGTCTCAGAGCCGCCTTCCGCGACTCCCGCCACGCTCCAGCCGCTGTCACGGAGTTGTGGCAGCTCTGCCGTAAGGTCGTCGTCGGTTATGACCTTCGTAAGGCGCGACCTCACGACGTCGTAGAAGATCGAGGCGTAATGAGCGGCTGAACCGTGCCAGTATTCGAGCGCCGCCTTGTAATTGAGCCCGGCAAGAGAATTGTCTTCCTCCGTGAGGTCGTAGCTCAGAAGCCCGTCAACGCCGATATCCATTGCAGCCCTGTCAGCGAGCACTGCGCCGCCCGGCGCATGGATGGTGATCCACGCTTCAGCCGGCACGAGCTTCCTGTTGTTATCGTATATGCAGGTATTGAACCGCCCGGCTGTATTCAATAGGAACTGCTGCTTCATCTTGCCTCCGTCTATTGCCCTTATCTCCCGGCCCTCTTGTTGTCAGTCTCCTGGGCCGCTTTTCTGGCCGCTTTTTCGATTGCCTTCACCTCTTTTGAGTCAGGGAGCTTTCCCGTCCTCGCGAGCCTGTCCTTGTATATCCTTTCGATGAGCCTCTCTACTGCCCGCCTCTCCTTCATGGCCGCGCCTCACAACCGTTGGAGTACGCGAAGTCCGGAATCTCCCCGGCCTTGAGAAAACTCGTATCCGGAAAACTCAGGCCCGCGGCCTTGAGCCCCTTGTGCCCCCTAAGCGCGGATTCCATGCGCGCGATGAGCCCATCATCACTGTCGAGCGGCACCCATTTGTCTCTCCACATCATCAGGGCAGCCTCCTTCAGGTCAGTTACCCTGACCGTCTGGATCTTTTTTCCATTGTGGCTTTCGATGAACTGCCCGTTCCACATCCAGAAATCCCGCAGATGCTCGCCCTGCCATGAAATTGCCGCGTATTTGTTCATTGCGAGCGGCGTGTATCCTTTTTTTAATATCGAAGCTGCGTTCAGTCCCATATCTTTATAAGGCGGGATGGGGCCGCAATGCGGCCCCATCCCATGCCACCCTACTCGTGCCTTGTGATTATCTTCACGCCGCCGTTGGCTGCCGCGTTTACGCAGCCGTGGCCGTAGATGGCCGTTACGACGATTTCGGTTGCGCGAAGCGAGGCGTCCCTCTGGAACTCGGTCTTGGCCCCGGTCTTCAAGACGTAAGCCAGGCCCGACTGGTTGCCCATCGGCATCATTACGCCCTGCCTGTCGGCATTGGCGTTCACGGACGCGCAGTTGGTAGACTGCACTATGTCAACGCCGTAGAGCGTTCCGAGCGAGCCCACCTCTGAGGCAGGCGCTGACGGGCCTCCCCATACCGCGCCCGTGGACGCGGCTATGGCCGCTCTCAGGTTGCTCACCTGGTAAGGGTGGAGCACCGCTACGAACGGGCCCTTTGCGTTGCCGAGCTCGAGGAGGTATATGGCCGAGAGGAAGTTCGCCTCGGTCATGTCAGCGCCTGACGTCCCCACAGCGCTCGTGAAGCTCGATGCGCTGGCAAGCAGGTCCGTATCTATCTTGCTGGCCAGCGCCTTGCCGAGCTCGTCGGCAAAGGGCTCGAGCCCGCCGAGCCCCGCTCCGTTCAGGAGGAGGTCCGTCACGGTTATCATGATTCCGGCCTCGTCTGCCGTAACGAGCGTCGAGGCAGTATTGACCGCGGAATTGCTCATGTCGGTCGCCTCTGTAAGGTCAGCGGCCGTAAGGAGCGGCCACCTGGGGAACTCGACCGAGAGCGTCGAGTCCCCGGTTATGTCCGCGACTCTTACCAGAGGCGGCATCACCGCCTCCGCGTAAGCTGCGTCGATGACTAGCCTTGATACTATCTCAGCGGCTATGAGCTCTCCTGCCGAGCCTGCCGCAGCTGTAACTTCATTTGCCATTCGGATATCTCCTTTGTTTTAAAACCCCCCGCCCTCAGACTGCCGCGGAATGGAACTTTCTCCTGCGCGCCTCGAGGAACGGGTTTTTAACATCCCTGAACCTGTAGGTCTGGCCAGCGGAGCCCTGCACGTTTATGCCTTCCTTCATGATCTTTTCAAGGTCTTCCCTCGGCATGCTGCGCCATGCGTTAGGGTCAGCGAGGTTGTGTCTCGCGACGCCAGAGCCGAACCTCGCTCCCTGCGAGCCCGCGCCCATGCCAACGGCAGCCCTCAGGTGATGCGGCCGCTCTCCAAGCCACTCGGAGACGAACTCTTCGATTGACATTGGCTGGCCGGCGGTGTTTATCTTCACTGCCCCGGATTCGCCGATCACCCTTGCGGCGCCGTCCTCGTCCATCCTCACCCGCCCCTTCACGAGCTCGGCCACCTCTTCCGCGTCCACGACGTTGTGCCTCGATATCGCCCTGAGGAGCGAGGAGAGCTTTCTCTCTTCCTTGAGCCTGTCGACCTCGCCCCTCAGCTTTTCGACCTCTTCACTCCCGCCCTTTGTCTTCTGGGCCTTTGAATAGGCCTTCCTGTAGGCTTCGTCTATGAGCTCCTGGACCCTGGCCTGCTGCTCGGGAAGGAATGTCACCTTGCGGGCGCCTTCCCCGTTAATGCCGTCGCCTTCAGCCGTTTTAAGTTCGTCAACCATTGCAGTCCTCTCCTTTCAATTCCCCCTATGTTCGAGCCGTTCCTGCGGGGTACAGGGGCGGCATGCCTTGTCACAGCGCCTGGGCGCCGCTCTCTATTTCTTTGAAGATGCGGCAGAGCACCTCATCGCCAGCCTTTGGGAGGACCGATCCGGCTATCCTCTTCTGCAGCTCCTTTTTAAAGGTCGGAGAGCCTATGGCCGCTTCCTGGGCCTTCATGGCGTTCTGAAGCTCCCTGTCGAGGTCTTTAACGGAGAAATCATCCGGGTAATCTATGCACCCGTCAAAGGGCCTGTTCTCCCATTTGGCCCAGAGCTCGAGCACCCTTGATTCTGCCTGCTCGAGATTATCCGCTTTTTCGCTCAGGGTGGAGTAGAGCTGCTGATACTCAAGCTCGATGGCCACACCCGACCTCACGCTCCCGCTGTCTTCGGCGGCCTTCACGCCGCCGAGCTTCGCTATGCGGTATATCTCCTCTATGTCGTGCCTCACCCATTCGCGTATCTCCGTGAGTGAGGAATGCGGGGCTTCGAGCCAGTACGGCCTCGAGTTGGGCTCGGCAGGGTCGAACTGAAGAATGTTTCTGGGCCCGACCTCCCTGTTCCCTGCATCTGCCCGCGAATAGGGGAGTGCGAGCATCGGGAATGCAGTGTTCTCTATTATCTCCCTCGCGTCCGAGCAGAGGTAGTATATGTTCCTGTTTATGTCGGCTATGTCCTGGATGTCCGAAATGCCGAGCATCCTGGTGCCTGAGAGCTTGTTGTAGAGGTTTACGAGCGGGACCTCGCCAAGGCCGTGCCAGCCCGCGTCCGCGAGCCTCACCTCTCCCGTGGCATCGATTGCCTGCCAGAGCTCCCAGCCGTCCCTGTTCCATATCCTGTAGGTATCAGAGCCTTCCCTTACCTTGACAGTATCAAGGACGAGCCTGCCTGAGTACGGGAGCCTCACGAACGACCAGTCCAGAAGGTTTTCAGGCGTCACGAGAGAGAGGTAGGGCCTTATCCCCAGGTCCTCTGCCTCTGCCCTTGTCGCGGCAAGGGCCTGCGGCTTGTCCACTATTATCGATACCCTGCCGTAGACGCTCGCAAACCTCTGCGCCTCCCTCATGAAGTGCCTGAAGGTGTTGCCCTCGAGGTCAGCGTCCTTGAGAAACATGTTGAAGAGGCTGTCGTCAGAGAGGGAACCGAAGTCCCTCTCTGCGTCCTTCCTGAAGAGGTGCGAGACGAAGATATCCACCACTGGCCCGCAGTAATTGTAGAAGTAGCTCGTTTCCTTGCGCCTGGCGTAGTTGGCCGCGCTCTCGAACGGGTGCTGAAGGAGATAGTCCCCGTCCTTATACATCCTGCCCCCGAAATACGAACGAATGTAGAAGAGCCATTCACCGATAAATGCCGCGTAGAGCGGGTGTGTGCTTTCAAGTTCCTCGTGAGTCATTGTCCTCTCCGCCGGGTTATTTGTAGAACCTCTTTTCAGGGTCATGCCTCTGTATCCTCAACGGGAACTCGTACTCTATGAAGTAGCCGAGCGCGTCCGATGCGTGCGTCCTCTCGATATTCGATTTGTCTATCTCCATCCCTCCGCCCCGCCACTCGACGCTCTCGAAATCTTTTTTCAGGTAAACGCACCTGGGGTGATGGAAGAGCCGGGCCTCTCCGCATCTGTTCTCGAGCATCGCGTTGACCGCGTTCACCCTGTCCCGCACGGCCGGGTTGGACTTTCTGGTCTTCTGCACCCTGAGGCCCATCTCGTGAAGGATCGCGTAATCGCTCTTTCCGGCCGTTGACCTGCTCATCCCCGCGGCGTCGCCGTATACGACGAGCCCGGCCCCGTGGCCTCCGTATTTGTCGATGAGCGCCCTGCACATCTGCGCCGTGTTAGTGTTCTTCTGCGCTATCTCGTCTATGACCCAGACCGTCTTCCCATCGGTCTGGGCTATCTCCCATACGCAGGTGTCTACGTTGAAATCGCAGCAAACCGCCATGGCGAGGTGCTCTTTCAGATCAAGGCCCTGGACCTCGTGCCTGGCCCTGTCATATGCGAAGTAGACGCGGCCGGATGACCCTTCGAAGCTCGCCTCGTACTCCTGCCTGAAAGTCCTTTCATCTAGCACGCGCTTTGCGGACTCTATCTCTTCCGGCGGCAGTATCTCTGAGGAGGGCCAGGTGTAAAAGCCCCAGTCAGGGTCGTGGCCGCTCTGCGCGTAGTCGGCGAGGTCCTTGTAGTGGTTGAGCCCTTCGGGGACCCCGATGAACCAGCACCAGCCCATCCGGTCGGAGAGTGCGGGCCTTATGTTCTCAGTCCAGGCCGACTCTTTCATGTTCGCGTACTCGTCGAGCACGCCGCCGTCCCAGGGGGCGCCCTCGATGCGTTCGGGCTTGTCGAGCCCTATTACCCACAGCTCGCCTCCGAACCTGGTCCTGACGCAGAGCTCGCCTTCGTATACGCGTGAAATCCATTCAGAAGGGATGAGCTCCTTCAAGTCCTTCCAGAATATCCTCTTTGCCTGTTCCCTTGTGGGCGCGGCCGCGAAGTACCTCGGGTCGCTCCAGTCCTTTTCATCCGCGAGGCTCACGACGAGCCTTCGTTTTGCGAGCTCTGTCTTTCCGCTCCTTCTACCCGCAGGGACAACGGCGAAGCGCCTATTCTCCTTCCAGAGCCTTATCTGCTCTTGATGGGGCCGTAGCCTCTGCCATCGCCGAGGCAACTGCGCTTCTGTCATCGAGCCCGTCTTCCTCTTCATCTTCGAGCCCCAACGAGAGCTTCTCCTCCTTGATGAAATCCGAGAGCACCTCCCAGGCTATCTTGGCGGCCTTGAGCTCCTCGATGCCCTGCCTGACGTCCTCGTTCTCCAGGCCTTTGACGAGCCTTTTGCGAACGCCGTTCAACACCCTCCTGTTGTCCAGGCTCCCCGTGCTGCCGGGCGCATTGGCTGGCTTTCTCCATTTTTCCCTGCCAGCCCGTTTCCGTATTGTCTGGGCAGAGCATCCGTATATCCTGGCCAGCTCGGCCGCGCTATTGCCCTTTTCAAGGCCCTGCCTGATCCCCTTCCAGTCTATGGCCACTCAATACCCCTGATGCGTTTATCGTATCTCGTCGAGACCTTCATGGTCCCTGCAGCTCCGTATCGCGTAGAGCGCGAGGAAGACCCTGTTGCATTCCAGACATACCTCGGGCTCCCGCAGGAGCACCCTCTTTTTCCCCGACGAAGTCTTTTTGCCGGACCACTTCATCTCGAAATCGCTCAGGCTGAAAGTACTATCCATACCGCACCCCCTGTCGTCGCTTTCTGACCTATGCT
>CAZDUP010000105.1:0-1994 GCA_964508625.1 uncultured Thermodesulfobacteriota bacterium | reverse complement strand
TGGAGTAAAAAACCTTTTTTTATTCCTATCCGAAAATAAAAAAAGCCAGGCGACTCTGCGCCCGGCCCTTTTTTGTTGCCGAAAAATATTTGAAACTCTTACTCCTTCAGATTCCCGGTTATCTCAAAATCTATAAGCTCGTTCAATATGTCCTCGTTCGGGTCCCATGAACGGCTGAGCATCTCCTCGATGCCGCCCCTGTAGCCATACAGGCGCATATTGTCAAGTATCTCGCCCATGGGCCTGTACTGCTTCATTATCCTGTAATCCACCCAGCTCACCGCCGCTGTTTCAGGCCTAATGTACTCCTCTGCCGCCTCAGGCATTCTCCTCCTCTTCCTGTGGCCTTGAAGCCGCGATCTTTTCCTCTGCCCTGTAGAGAATCTCATACGCCCTCCCTAGCGAGATCCGGTGACTTTGCGCGACGACCTTCATGTGCGTCTTCCAGTAATGATATTCCGTGAATACAGCCCTTTCCCTCGGGTTCAAGGACGCAAGCGGCCAGAGTATGTCCCTCACTTCCACGCCCGAGTGCCTGAGCTTTTCGTAAAAATATTCCGGGTCAGTCCTGCCGCTCGCCACATTCCACCTCCTTTATTATGTGCGTATTACGCACATCTGATATATAAAAAAAGGCCCTTGCAGTTTTAACGGACTTGATTCTGCACGGGCCTTCAGATCCGCCCAGGTAAAAGTGGCGGTTATTATACTTTTCAAGTGAAGAGCTGTCAATGAAGACCAGCCCCGAAATGCAGTCAACTGTACTTTAGTGCAGAGCGCTCAGACGTTGAACCTGAAATGCATGAGGTCTCCGTCCCTGACCACGTAATCCTTTCCCTCGAGCCTCAGGACGCCCTTGTCCCTGCACGCTGACTCTGAGCCGTACTTTATGAAATCATCGTACGAGATGACCTCGGCCCTTATGAAGCCGCGCTCGAAATCGCTATGAATGACGCCTGCGGCGCCAGGGGCCTTTGTGCCAGCCTCGATGGTCCACGCCCTCACCTCTTTCTTTCCGGCAGTGAAGTAGGTATAGAGCCCCAAAAGGGCGTAGGCCGCATGCGCGAGCCTGTCGAGGCCCGATTCCTTCAGGCCAAGCCCTGAGAGGAACTCGGCCCTCTCCTCTTCCGAGAGTTCGGCTATCTCGGATTCTATCTTCCCGCATATTATGCAGAAGCCAGCGCCCTCTTTTTCCGCTATCGCTTTGACGGCCTGGGCAGCCGCGGATGTCCCTGAGAGGTCGTCCTCGCTCACGTTCGCGACGTAGATGACGGGCTTTGCCGTGAGAAAATTCAGGTCCTTGACGAGCTGGGCTGTCTCGCGGTTCAGCACGCTCCTTGCCGGACGGCCCTCCTCAAAGGCCTTCTTGAGCTCGAGATAGACCGGCATCACCTCGGCAGTTGCCTTGTCGCCGGACTTTGCGAGCTTGGCCGACCTCTCGATGCGCTTATCGAGCGAGTCGAGGTCCGCGAGTATGAGCTCCGTGTTAATGACCTCGATATCGCCCTCCGGGTCCACCCTTCCCTCTACGTGCACTACCTGCTCGTCCTCGAAGCAGCGGACAACGTGCGCTATCATGTCAACGCTCCGTATGTTGCCGAGGAACTGGTTGCCCAGCCCTTCGCCCTTGCTCGCTCCCTTCACAATCCCGGCTATGTCAACGAACTCGACGGCCGTCGGCACCGTCCTCTCGGGTTTGACCAGCTCCGCTATCTTCGCGACGCGCTCGTCCCGAAGGGGCACCATGCCTATGTTCGGGTCTATGGTGCAGAATGGATAATTGGACGCCTCGGCCCCGGCAGCCGTCATGGCGTTGAATATCGTCGATTTGCCGACGTTCGGAAGTCCCACAATACCGCAGTTGAATCCCATCTTCTTGCCGCTCTCCTTGAAATTAGTTTTCTGAAATATAAAAACAGGGCAGACTGCGCCCTGTTCAAAGGCAATAAGACATATCCTTGTTTATTCAGGCTGCTCAAAAAGCTCCATATGCA
>CAZDUP010000104.1:0-8249 GCA_964508625.1 uncultured Thermodesulfobacteriota bacterium | reverse complement strand
GCCCATGAGACTGGCGGATGTCCTGAGGGAAGACCACATCATCATCGACCTCGAAGCGCGCGAGAAAAAAGAGCTCCTCGCCGAGATGGTCGCCGTAATCGCGTCCCTTGAGAGCGCCATCGACAGGGAGGCGGTCCTCACTGCCCTGCTTGAGCGCGAAAAGCTCGGCACCACGGGCATCGGCCACGGCGTGGCCATACCCCACGGCAGGGTCAAGGGGCTCAAGGAGATAAAGGTCTTTTTCGGAAGGAGCAGGAAAGGCGTCAACTTCGATTCAATGGACAGGCTCCCAGTGCACCTGTTCTTTCTCATCATGGCCCCCGAGAACTCGGCGGCGGCGCACCTCAAGGTACTCGCAGGCATCTCGCAGCTCTTGAAAAACCAGGAATTCAGGGTCAGGCTTCTGAACGCAGGCGGAAGGGCCGAGATATACAGGGCCATAATCGACGCCGAACGCAAAGCCGGCGTGCATTAGTCCGGCCGGGAGAGGTTTATGGGCGTACCAGTAAAGGAGCTCCTTGATGGCGTGCAGCGCGAGAGGCTCGGGCTTATGCTCATCGCGGGAGAGAAGGGGCTCACCAGGGAGGTGACCACCTCCCGCATACAGAAGCCGGGCCTTCTCCTCACCGGACTTCTCGAAGAGCTGCACGCGGACAGGCTACAGATATTCGGGGCTGCCGAAATAAACTATTTGAAGCGGCTCGGGGCCGATGAGCTCGAGGACACGCTCAAGGTCTTCAGGCCCGAGCTTCCGGCCATCATAGTGGCGAGGGGGCTCGAGCCCCCGGATTTCCTCGTCGAGCTATGCCGGAAGAGCAGCATCCCCCTTTTCAGGACCCAGCACACATCCTCAGTCCTCATCGAGAGGGTCACCAAGTACCTCGAGGAGAGGCTCGCGCCTTCCACCACGCTACACGGGGTCCTCGTTGACGTCCTCGGCGTCGGCGTCCTCATAATAGGAAAGAGCGGCATAGGCAAGAGCGAATGCGCCCTCGACCTCGTATCCCGCGGCTACAGATTAGTCTCGGACGACGTGGTGATAGTGAAGAGGATGCCGCCCTCGGTCCTCTTCGGGTCCAGCTCCGAGCTCATCAAGTACCACATGGAGATAAGGGGCCTGGGCATAATCAACGTAAAAGACCTCTACGGCATCACTGCCATCAGGGAAAGGAAGCAGATGGACATAGTCGTGGAGCTCGTCAAGTGGGAGAGCGAGACCGAGTACGACAGGCTCGGCCTGGAAGAGAATACCTACAACATATTGGGCGTTGACCTGCCATACCTCCGCGTGCCGGTGAGCCCGGGCAGGAGCGTGGCTACCATCGTCGAGGTCGCTGCAAGGAACCAGATATTGAAGATAATGGGCCACCACCCGGCAAAGGCCCTCGAAAGGGAGCTCGACAACGCCATGAAGGGGTTCAGGAAGTGAAAGAGATAAGGCTCGTGGTCTTGAGCGGCCCGTCCGGGTCGGGCAAGAGCACGGCCATAAAGGCATTGGAAGACCTCGGCTACTACTGCGTTGACAACATGCCCGTGGCGCTCCTTCCTAGGTTCATGGAGCTGCTTGCCCGCTCCGGCGAGATATCCAGGGTGGCAGCGGTCATAGACGTGAGGGAACGGGAGTTCCTGAAAGACGTCACTCCGGTCTTCGCGGAGCTCAAGGCAGCCGGATACACGATAGAGGTCATATACCTCGAGGCCTCGGACGATTCGCTTGCCAGGAGGTTCAGCGAGACAAGGAGAAAGCATCCCCTTGCCGCGGACGAGAGCCCTCTGGAGGGCATATCCCGGGAGAGGGAGGTCTTGAGCGAGCTCAAGGCGCACGCTGACAGGGTCTTCGACACCACTGACTTCAACGTGCACGAACTCAGGGACCTCATAAAGAAGATCTACTCCGGGCCGGTCTCGAGGGAGACGATGGCATTGAACCTCATCTCTTTCGGCTATCGGTACGGCATACCGACGGACGCTGACCTGGTCGTGGACGTCAGGTTCCTGCCGAACCCGTTTTTCGTAAGCTCATTGAAGCACCTGGACGGCACGGACGCGATGATAAGGGATTATCTCCTCTCCAGGGAAGAGGCAAAGGAATTTCTGGAGAGATTGAAGGACTTTCTCAGCTACCTCATCCCCCTCTACGGCAAGGAGGGCAAGTCCTACCTCACCATAGCGGTCGGATGCACCGGCGGCAGGCACAGGTCGGTTGCGGTGGTCGAGGCCCTTTCAGAGGGACTGGGGTCTGAGACGGTGATGGTCAGGAAGAGGCACAGGGACATAAACAAAGCATAAGGCAAAGGTGAGATATGGTAGGAGCGGTCATTATAACTCATGGAACGCTGGCCCAGGCCCTGCTTTCCGCGGCTGAGTCGATTGTCGGAAAGGTCGAGGGCATAAGCACGTTCTCCATCTCGCAATCCGACGCTACGGGCGGATTGCGGGAGGCGCTGACAGAGGCATTGAAGGGGGCTGATTCAGGCAAGGGGGTCGTCATATTCACGGACATGTTCGGGGGCACGCCGACCAACATGGCTCTTTCCACATTTGAGAAGGGCAGGGTCGAGGTCATAACAGGCGTGAACCTGCCGATGGTACTGAAGTACCTGAGCCACCGCTCGGAGAAGGGGCTCGATGAGCTTTCCGTGCTCCTGCGCGACTACGGGCAGAAATCCATAGTGCTTGCCGGCGACATGCTCAAGGAAAAGAAACAGCCGTAATTTACCGGTTTTATTTGTTAAAATAAGGGGAAGGGACCTCGGGGTCCTCAAGTGAGATGGTAATACTTATAAGAGTAGACGACCGGCTGCTGCACGGGCAGATAATATGCTCGTGGGTGCCCTTTACCCAGGCCCAGGCCCTCATGGTCGCTTCTGACGAGGCTGCCGGAGACAGGCTCGTCTCCGACATAATCGCGGCCTGCGGCAACAGGGAGCTCCATGTCTACGTAAAATCCGTGAGGGATGCGGTCGAGTACCTTGAGAACGGCCCCTCCGAGGAGCGCATCATGCTCGTCGTAGGCGACTTGAGGGACGCCATGAGGCTCTATGACGAGGGGCTCAAGTTCAAGGAACTGAACCTTGGCAACATACATCACGAGGGCAGGCGCGTCTCTCCGTCGATAACGGTGGATGAAGACGACGAGGATATAATGGACCGTTTCGAGGCCCTGGGCGTGAGAATCGAGATAAGGGACGTGCCGAAGAACGAGCCGGTTGAGTACAGGCGCCGGTAGGCGGAGGTCTTCAAGGGATGGAGGGCGGACAAAAGGTGAGCAACCGCATAGAGAAGGTCTTTACGATACCAAATAAGCTCGGGCTGCACGCGAGGGCGGCCTCTCTTTTCGTGCAGCTCTCGAACAGGTTCGCCTCCGAGATCCTGGTCAGGAAAAACGACCAGGAGGTGAACGGCAAGAGCATAATGGGAATACTCATCCTGGCTGCTGCCCAGGGCACTGATATCACGCTCCTGGCAGAGGGGCCGGATGCCGAGGAGGCGGTAGCTGCCCTCGGTGAGCTTATAAACACGGGTTTTGGCGAGGATTGATGCCGGAGCAGAGAAAACAAGTCATATTGATGAAGGGCATAGGCGTGTCTTCGGGCATCGTCATCGGGCAGGTCTATGTCCTTGAGCGCGGAAAGATAGAGCCGGCCCAGTTCTGCTATCTCGATGTTTCGGAGACAGAAGGCGAGATAGAACGGTTCAAGAACGCGATGAAGGCCTCGCGCGACCAGCTCACGCGCATCAAGCAGAGGATGGAAAAGGACGGCAAGGGCAAGGAGCACATCCGCATCATCGACGCCCATCTCATGATCCTCAAGGACAACATGCTCATCAACGACACCGTGAAGGTGATACGCGAGCAGAAGGTCAACGCCGAGTGGGCGTTGAAGACCGTCCTTAACGACCTGATGGAATACTTCGAGAAGATGGAGGACCCGTATCTCAAGGAGCGCGCCATGGACATAGAGCACCTTGTGAACAGGGTGCTCCTGAACCTCATGGGCAGGAAGCACGAATCGGTCTCCTCCATCAAGGAGCCGTCGGTCGTGGTCGCGCACGACCTCGCGCCCTCGGACACGGCGCAGATGACCAGGGGAACCGTGCTCGGCTTTCTCACCGACGTGGGCGGCAAGACCTCTCATACGGCCATCATGGCCCGTTCGCTCGAGATACCCGCGGTCGTCGGCCTCGAGTCCATCACGCGCAAGGCAGAGAGCGGGGACACTGTCATCGTGGACGGCACCACCGGCACCGTGATATTGAACCCGTCGGATAGCGTCGTAGAGGTCTACAAGAGGAGGAGGGAACGCTACGAGAATTACGGCAAGGCCCTCTTCCACTATAAAGACCTGCCCAGCGAGACGACCGACGGCAGAAGAGTAAGGCTCATGGGCAACATGGAGATAGTCGAGGAGATAGAAGGCCTCATAGAGCACGGCGCGGAGGGCATAGGCCTCTACAGGACCGAGTTTTTATACCTGAACAGGAAGGACCTGCCCACAGAAGACGAGCATGTGAAGGCATACCGCCAGGTCGCGAAAAAGATGGCGCCGCACCCGGTCGTCATACGCACGCTCGACATCGGCGGGGACAAGTTCCTCGGCACAGAGGCGCCGAAGGAGATAAACCCGGCGATGGGCCTTCGCGCGATAAGGTTCTGCCTCAAGAACATCGACATATTCAAGATACAGCTCCGGGGGATACTCCGCGCCAGCGCGCACGGCGACATAAAGGTGATGTTCCCGATGATATCGGGCATAGAGGAACTCCGCAGGGCCAGGCAGATACTCGAGGAGTGCAAAAGGGAGCTTAAGGCAGAGGGCAAGGCCTTTAACCCGGACATAGAGGTAGGCGTCATGATAGAAGTCCCGTCCGCGGCCATGATAGCGGACCTCATAGTGAAAGAGGTTAAGTTCATCTCCATAGGGACCAACGACCTCCTCCAGTACTCGCTCGCAATAGACAGGGTGAACGAGCACGTCGCCTATCTTTACGAGCCTTTCCACCCGGCCGTGCTCCGCGTCATAAAGAGCGTGGCCGAGGCCGCGAACAAGGCCTCGGTGAGCGTGAGCGTATGCGGCGAGATGGCCGGAGAGCCCGAATACGCCCTCATACTCCTGGGCTTCGGCGTGGACCAGCTCTCGATGAACGCCTACTCAATACTCCGTGTAAAGAGGCTCATACGCTCCATAAGCCACGCCGAGGCGAAAAAGATATGCAAGAGCATACTCGGTTTTGCCACTGCCAAGGAAGTCGAGGGCTTCATAAACGCGAAACTCCCCGGCCTGTATAAAGAAGAGTTCTGGAGCTGAACCCGCGCACGCCAATCTGGCGCATTTTGATTGACAAACCTCTGAAAAGGCCTAATAATAAGGAATTCTCTGCCTGTACAATCGAAAAGGAGGCGCAAAATAATGGGAACAAGGGAGTACCTTTTTACTTCGGAATCAGTAACTGAAGGACATCCTGATAAAGTAGCTGACCAGATATCCGATGCCGTGCTCGACGCGCTATTGAAGGAGGACCCTAAGAGCAGGGTCGCCTGCGAAACGCTCGTCACCACCGGTGTAGCCATCATAGCAGGAGAGATAACGACAAGGGCGCGCGTAGACTACCAGGACATCGTAAGGGAGACCATAAAGGACATCGGCTACACCGATGCCTCGATGGGCTTCGACTATAAGACCTGCGCGGTCATGGTCACCCTTGACAGGCAGTCCCCTGACATCGCCATGGGCGTTGACAGCTCCGAGCAGAAGGAGCAGGGCGCTGGCGACCAGGGCTTAATGTTCGGCTATGCCTGCGACCACACCGAAGAGCTCATGCCCATGCCCATTGCGCTTGCCCATAAGATAACCGAAAGGCTCGCAGAGGTAAGGAAGAAAGGCATACTCGCCTACATAAGGCCTGACGGCAAGAGCCAGGTCACCATCAAATACGTGAACGGCAGGCCGACGACCGTGGATACCATCGTCGTATCGAGCCAGCACTCCCCGGAGGTCTCACAGGCCAAGCTCAGGGAAGGCATCATAGAAGAGGTCATAAAGAAGGTCGTCCCTGCGGACCTCCTCACGTCAAAGACCAAGTATCACATCAACCCGACCGGCCAGTTCATCGTCGGCGGCCCGCACGGCGACTGCGGCCTTACCGGCAGGAAGATAATAGTAGATACGTACGGCGGCCACGGCAGCCACGGCGGCGGCGCGTTCTCGGGCAAGGACCCCTCGAAGGTCGACAGGAGCGCTTCCTACCTCGCCAGGTACATAGCCAAGAACGTTGTCGCGGCGGGACTGGCCACCGAGTGTGAGGTGCAGCTCGCGTATGCCATTGGCGTAGCTGACCCCGTATCGGTCATGGTAGACACCTTCGGCACGGAGAAGATACCTGTTGAGAAGATAGAGGACCTCGTGAAGGCGAACTTCCGCATGAAGCCCTCGCAGCTCATCGAGGACTTGAATCTCCTTCGCCCCATATACAGGAAGACCGCGGCCTACGGCCACTTCGGCAGGAAAGAGGCGGGCTTCAACTGGGAGCTTACGGACAAGGCAGAGGCCCTGAGGAAGGGCGCAGGCGTAGTGGCTTAGTCGGCCGCCCAAAAAGCCCATCTGCTTGTCGGTCGCGGAGTCATTGCGGCGTACGGCAAAGAGTACGTTTCATTCCTCGCTCCCCGATTTAACCGGGGCCTCGCATATTGAGCTTTTTGAGCAGCCTGAACAAGGCTGAGTTGTCCGGCGGTCATGGATAGGTTGATTGAATGACTTTAGCGCAATATGCTAAAGTCATTCTTTTGTAAGGAAATTAAAAACGAATCTGTGGAGGGAAGATGGATTTCCATGTAAAGAATATGGGCTTGAGCCAGATGGGCAGGAAAAGGATAGAGTGGGCTGAGCTGGACATGCCGGTCCTCCGGAAGGTCAAGGAGAACTTCGCGAAGAAAAAGCCCCTCAAGGGCACGACCCTCGCGGCATGCCTCCATGTCACCACCGAGACCGCCAATTTGATGATAACCCTCAAGGCAGGCGGCGCGAACATCGTCCTTTGCGCCTCGAACCCATTGAGCACGCAGGACGACGTTGCGGCCTCCCTCGTAAAGGACTACGGCATCCCCGTATTCGCCATCAAGGGCGAGGACAACAAGACCTATTACAAGCACCTCAACGCTGCCCTCGACACAAAGCCCAATATCACGATGGACGACGGCGCTGACCTCGTCTCTTTACTTCATACCGAGAGGAAGAACGCGGCCAAGAACATCATCGGCTCCACCGAGGAGACCACGACCGGCGTCATAAGGCTCAAAAGCCTGGCCGCCAACAAGATACTGAAGTTCCCGGTCATTGCCGTGAACGACGCCTCTACCAAGCACTTCTTCGACAACCGCTACGGCACCGGCCAGTCCACGCTCGACGGCATACTCCGGGCCACCAACCGCCTCTTCGCCGGCTCGACCTTCGTGGTCTGCGGCTACGGCTGGTGCGGCAAGGGCGTTGCCATGAGGGCAAAGGGCATGGGCGCGAACGTTGTCGTCACCGAGATCGACCCGTTGAAGGCGCTCGAGGCCGTAATGGACGGCTTCAGGGTCATGCCCATAGGCGACGCAGCCAGGCTGGGCGACATCTTCTGCACAGTCACAGGCAACCTGAACGTAATCAGGAAGGAGCACTTCCTCAAGATGAGGGACGGCGCGCTTGTGTGCAACTCCGGGCATTTCAACGTCGAGCTCGACCTCGTGGGCCTCAAGGCAGTGAGCAGGGGCAAGAAGACCGTGAGGGAATTTGTCGACGAGTACACGCTCAGGAACGGCAAGACCGTCTGCGTCCTTGGCGAAGGCAGGCTCATAAATCTGGCTTCCGCCGAAGGCCACCCGGCGTCCGTCATGGACATGAGCTTCGCGAACCAGGCCCTTGCTGCGGATTTCCTCGTAAAGAAGGGACATACGCTCAAAACCGACGTTTACACTGTGCCCCATGAGATAGACAAGGAGATAGCGAGGCTCAAGCTAGCCTCCCTGGGCATGAAGATAGACGTGCTCACCACAGAGCAGAAGAAGTACCTGGCTTCATGGGAGATGGGAACATAGGGGAGATGAGCGCATAGTCAAGACTGCATTTGACTTTCAGGGGCGGGGAGAGGACATCTCCCCGCCTTTTTTATTGGACTGCCACCTGCGGGCCGGGTTTTCAAATCCCTTTACAAAATCGCGAGTTGTGTTAAAATAGGCGTCTAAGGTTGATGGCTGACCGGAAGTCCGG
>CAZDUP010000103.1:2235-8254 GCA_964508625.1 uncultured Thermodesulfobacteriota bacterium | reverse complement strand
ATTCCGGGATAGGCACGATGAATTTTCCGCCCTTTGCCCTGTACTCCTCCTGCTGCGCCATTATCTCCGCAGCGAAGTTCCATGCAAGGATGAGGACGTAGTCCGGCTGCTCCGCGAGGAGCCTTTCCGGACTTGATATGGGAATGCGAGCGCCGGGCATGAAACGCCCCTGTTTGTGCGTGTTCCTGTCGGCCACGAAGTCGATAAATTCCTTCCCGAGACCTGCGTAGTTTATGAGGGTCGCCCCCTTGGCTGCCGCTCCGTACGCGGCTATGGTGCAGCCCTGTTCCTTTAGCATCGAGAGCATGTATTTAAGCCCTGATTTGATGTTCGCTGCCCTCGCGGCAAACTCGTTGTAATAGGATATGTCATCGATGCCCGCGGCGCGCTCTTCCTCGATGAGCGCCTTTACAGCTGCGTCCGGCCCGTCAATTCTCCCGATGTAGAGCCGGAGCGAGCCGCCGTGTATTGGTATTCTCCTGACCGAATTGAGGTAGAGGCCGTTGTTGCGCAAGAGCCTGTCAACGGACGTCGCCGAGAAGTAGCAGAGGTGCTCGTGGTAGATGGTGTCGAATTCGCAGTTGTCGATGAGGTCGCGCACGTAAGGGACCTCAATGGAGGCTACGCCGTCCTCCTTGAGGAGCGTCCTTATGCCCGTGAGAAAGCCGCTGACGTCAGCGACGTGGGCAAGGACATTGTTGGCTATGATAACGTCCGCCCTCTTTCCTATGCCCGTGAGCTGGGCCGCAAGCTCGGCGGTGAAGAAGGCGCATATCGTTGGCACGCCTATCTTCTCCGCTGATTCTGCCGGGCCCTCGGCAGGGTCGATCCCCAAACATGGTATGCCGTTCTCAACGAAGTTCCTGAGGAGATATCCGTCGTTAGAGGCTATCTCAACGACGAGGCTTTTATCATTGAGGCCCCTCGAAGAGATTAGCTCGAGAGCGTTCTCCCGGGAATGCCTCAGGAGCTCGTCGGAAAATGACGAATAGTACGGGTATTTTCTGCAGAAGAGCACCTCCGGCGGCACTGTCTCGGTTATCTGGAGAAGCGAGCAGTCCGAGCAGAGGGCAGCCGCGAGCGGGTATGCCGCCTCAGGGGATGCGAGCTCCTCTTCAGTCAGGAGGGCGTCGGCCAGAGGCATGCGCCCGAGGTCCAGCACCGTCTCAAGCCTCTTTGAGCCGCAGGAACGGCATCTCAAGTCCTCTCTCTCCATCGTTTTCTCCTCTCTCTTGTCTTTCACCATTTTTTCCACGGCGCGTTGCCGCTTTGCCAGAGCTTCTCCAGCAGATGCCTGTCCCTGAGCGTGTCCATGCACTGCCAGAAGGACGAATGGGTATACGCCATGAGCTGCCCGTCCCTGGCCAAACCCTCGAGCGGCTCCTTCTCGAACTGGGTCTCGTCGCCGTCTATGTAGTCGAAGACCTCAGGTTCCAGGACGAAGAATGCGCCGTTGATCCATCCTTCAGCGGTCTGGGGCTTTTCCGAGAACTCGGAGACCATCTCGCCCTTTATCTCGAGGTGCCCGAACCTGGCGGGAGGACGCACGGCCGTGAGGGTGGCTATCCTGCCGTGAGAGCGGTGGAACGCAAGGAGCCTGTCGAGGTCGATGTCCGACACGCCGTCTCCCCATGTAAGCATGAAGGTGCCGTTGCCGGTCCAGGGCGCGAGCCGCTTGATACGGCCGCCTGTCATGGTGTTCTGTCCTGTGTCTATGAGGTCCACTGTCCAGTCAGGCACGTTGCCGTCCTTTATGATGACCTCTCCGGAGCCGGTCTTTACCGTCATGTTGCTGTTGAGGGCGCAGTAGTCCCTCATCCACCGCTTGATGTACTCGCCCTTGTATCCGAGGGCTATGGCAAAGTCCTTGAAGCCGTAGACCGCGTAATACATCATGATGTGCCACAGGATGGGGTGGTTGCCCACCTCGACCATGGGCTTTGGCTTGAGTTCGGTCTCCTCGGCGAGCCTGGAGCCGACGCCGCCTGCAAGTATCGCTACCTTCATCGTCATGCTCCTTTGGCGGGTTCCACTGCTATGGGTTTCGCCGTGGCTGGCTCCAGGGCAACTGGTTCCGCTGTGGTCGGTTCCACGGAGGCCTCCTTCGGGACCCATTGCGGGGCGAATACCTTGCCGAGCTGCACAAAGCTCGCAGGGAGGTTCCAGTTGGCGCACGAGCTGTGATAGCAGTTTGTGCAACCAGCAGGCATCCTTGCGTCGTCGTTTACGCAGAGCCTCATATGCTGCATCTCCGGGGCGTTCCATGCCTCAAGGGGAGAGGCATGGCCTCTCAAGTCAAAGAGCTTGTCGGCGGAGGACTGGCAGGGCCTCACAAAGCAATCGCTGCCTATGTACAGGTCCCTCCAGGGGAATGCGCAGGGCTTGTGCCTGGCCTCTCCGCCGTCGCCTTCGCCCTGTATCTCAGGGAGCTTGAGTTTTATCCCGTGAAGGGCGGCGAGGCGCGTTGCCTCTTCGAAGTATCTCCTGACAACGTCCTGCCTGTTCAGGAGGGATTCCTGCAGCAGCGCTTCCTCGAATATCGTGAGATAGACGGCCTTTAGCTCAGCGACCCCGGTCTCTTTTGCCAATTCGACCATTGCCGGCAACTCGTGGATGTTCCTTGCCATTGCCGTGAAGACGAAGTTGACGTACGGGTAATCGAGGCCGCGGGCGGCCCTCTCGGCCATGAGCCGCTTTACGTTTGCAACCTCTCTCTGGAACCTGCCGCCCTTTCTGATGTAGTCGTTCGTCTCTGGCGTGGCGCCGTCGAGAGAGACGGCTACGAGGTCCACGTGGTGCTTGAATATATGCTCCGTTATTCGTGGCAGGGTGCTACCGTTCGTGACGAAGTACTTCCGGAGCTTCGGGAAGGTGTTGAGGTATTCGAGTATCTCCCCGAGCTTCGGGTGGAGCGTGCCTTCACCCCAGCCGTGAAGAGTAATCTCCTCTGTCTTCGCGAAGAACGGCTCGCATGACCTGAGCATCTCGAAGGAGAGGTCGTTGGTCTTGAAGCTCACCGCCTCCCTTCCGCACATTATGCAGTTGAAGTTGCACCTGTTCGTCAGCTCGAATACGATCCTTCGCGGCGCTGATTCGAGCGTAGTCCTGCCCTCCCTGAATTCCCTCAGGTTAAGCTCGCTGTTCTCTCGCTGCGCTTCGGTGAGCGGTGTCTTGAATAATATTTCGGTCTTCATTCATGCCTCTCGGGTGTTTGAATTTTCCGCCGTGCTGCGGCCATCTATAGCTTCCATTCGCCTCATCGGGCTCCAGTACCTGCGCCTTATGACCCGTTTCGCCGTGCCTCCGAGCGATTTGAGCTTCTCTTGAGCGGAAAGCCCCAGCCAGTTCCTTAAAAGGCTGAACCCGTTGAGCTTTGGCACAGGGGCGCCAAGGAGCCTCATTGCGAACAGGCGGCCCCATATGGCGCTCCGTTTCTTGAGCAGGTTCTCCTGCGAGGCCGCAAGGAGCCTCGGGTCTATTTCGCGGATTTCGAGAAAGCCGTTTCGCGACGCTGCCTCTACCGTCCGCATTCCATATTGCGTCCTCGCGACTATGAGCGAGAGGCCGGGCTCTTCAGGCGAAATATCCCTGTACCAGGGGTCTCCGCAGGATACGTCGGCGAACTCTCCGGTACCGTCCGGGCAGAGGTGGCACCGGAGCGGCCTGTACCTCTGAAGAAAGCCCCAGGCCTCCTTGTATGTGAGCCGGTACTCCCCGTTGTCCCTGAGTCCCGCCCGCCACATTCCGGGCCATCCCATGCCCCTGTAGCGCAGATACTTTAGCTCCGGGGCACGGACCTTGAACCTGTTCAGTAGCTCGATGGTGCCGAGCGTCGAGGGCGTTCCGGCGCAGAAGATCGATATGGATAAGGCGGTATTGGCCTTGAGGGCAGGGCTTCGTTCATGGGCCTTTCTCAATGCCGCGACGTCGCACGGCTTGCCTATGAAGACGCCGGGTGAGGGCGCCTGCTCGAGATATCCGAAGCCTTCGCACGGAGATGCAGGGGAGTATCTCGACCCTGACCTCGCAAGGAGTTCCCCCGTAGTCGTGCTGAAAAATGTCCTGTTCCGCCAGGGCTCGCTGTCAGACTGGGCGCTGTGGAGCACGCCTGAGGAGCCGAGCCTTTCGAGGCAGTAGAGCGCAAGGGCCGTTGCCGCTCCGCCTGAAGAGCCCCTGTACCTGATCCCGTCATCTGCCGCGTGCCCTTCCCATACCTTGAGCACAGGGCCCCAACCCTTCCGGAGCCCTTTGATGCTCTCCTGAGGGAACTGCCCGTGCGATGTCTCAAGGCCGGGGCAGACGCTCACGCAATCGCCACAGTCAGCGCACTCTCCGCCCTTGACCGTTGGCCTTATGCCGTCGTGGATGACATCGGCGAGACTGACCCGGCCCTCCCTGCAGGCCCATGCGCATGCGCCGCAGCCCAGGCAGAGCCTCCATGAAGCGATATCCTCTACGTTTCTAAAGCGCATTCAGGGGAGGGAGGCCAGGGTCATGCCTTTGGGAAATAATCGAATCTGAAGGCCTGGTAGAGCCTTCTTTTTATCTTTGCCCTCAGGCCTATGAAGTCGTGCGGGTCGAGAGAATATTCCTGAAGCCGCGCTGCCGAGAGCCTGAGCCTTTTGACCCAGTCCTCCACCGTGGCAGTCCCGTACTGGGCGGCCGAGAGAGGTAGAAGTCTCTTAAGGTCATCATCTGACCTGATGCCCGAGTGCTCGGCCCTCGGGTCATCCATGTGCTCCTGGTAGAGGAACGGGTAGTACCAGCCGATGTAATATCCCTTTTCAGCGGCGCGCAGGCACCATGTCGTGAATGTCTCGCTATTCCTCAGGAGGCCTGTCTCGTCGAGGACCTTGCGCTTCATGAGGTAGCCGGAGCCCTCGACCCAGCAGTTCCTGAGGAGCATGTGGGGCCCGTAGGAATATATCTTCCTGCTGGCCTTGTCCATATTGAAGTCCTCTGGCAGGAACCTCCAGCAGCCGAGTATTCCGGCTTCAGGGATGTCTGCGTGCGCCTTCTCCAGCTTCTCTATCCACTTCGCGGGCATCAGGCAGTCGTCATCCACCTTGCTCAAGAGGTCCGCGTCACCCGCGTTCTTCCAGAACCAGTTCGTTGGCGCGGTGAGCTTCTCGTTCGTCCTGTTGTAGACTATCTCTTCGATTGCGGGATGGCCCTCGAATTCCTTCAGTACGCGGCGCATCTCATCACCCGAGCCGTTGTCCCAGACAGTTATCTTCGCGCTGGGAGTCGCGGTCTCGCAGAGCCTGGCAAGCGAGAGCTTCGTATAGACAGGCCTGTTGTGCGTTATCATCAATATCTTTATCTTCATCAGACCTTCCTTTTTACGAGTTTCAAGGCCTCGTTAACCTCAGGCACCTTGAGGACGCGGGCAGCGAAGACGATGTAAGTCGCAATGCCCGTTGCCACGAGGGCGATGAGGACGTACTCGATGTCGAGCCTCAGAGATGCCCACATCCACCTCGACCCGGCCAGCACGGCGACCATGACCGCCGAGCAGGCGGCCGCAGGGGCGAGGGCTTTCAGTATTGAGAGCATTTTGATGCCGATGAGGCCGTTGGCATAATACTGGCCGACGAAAAAGACCGGCACTGTGATGGCGATGTAGGCGTATATGAGGCCAAGGAGCCCCCAGTTGATGCCGATGATGAAGGCTACTACGACAAGCGATGATGAGAAGATGCCTATCTTGAGCGTCAGGTCAGGCCTGCCCTGGGAGTTGTAGATTATGCCGCCCACTGTGCCTATCGACTGCACGGCCCCGACGATGCAGAGAAGTTTTAAAGGCAGTATGGCCGGGGCCCATGTCTGGCCGTATACGGACAGTATGAACTCCTCTGCCACCATGAACAGGCCAGTCATCATCGGGAAGGTTATGAGGGATATCGACCTCAATACTTTGAGGTATACGGACCTCGTCCTCTCCAGGTCGCCCTGTATCGTCGAGAAGACAGGGAAGAGCACCTTGCCCAGGGACCAGGATATGAGCTGCAGGGGCTTT
>CAZDUP010000103.1:648-2225 GCA_964508625.1 uncultured Thermodesulfobacteriota bacterium | reverse complement strand
CTTTAGCATAAGGTTGTAGGCCACTGAATAATAGCCGAGCTGCTGAGTACCCAGGTATTTGCCTATGATGAGGTTGTCGAGGTTCCTGGCGAAGAAGTTCAGGAGGTTGAAGCCCAGGAGGTTCGAGCTGTACCCGAAGAGGTCGAGGAAGCACCGTTTTACTATCCTCGGCCTCGGCGTCCACCTGACCAGCGCCCAGACAACCGGTATGACAATGGGCTGAGAGAGTATCTTGCCAAGCACCATGCTCCAGACCCCGTATCCCGTTATCGCGAGCGCAACGGAAATGAGGCCAGAGAGGGCGTGGTTTCCGAGGTTTATGAGAGAAAGCCGCCTGAATTCGAGGCGCTTTGAAAGGAGTGTCGTGTGTATTGACGTAAACGGACTCAGTATGAAGCCCAGCGACGATACGAGGAGTATGTCCCGCAGTATGCGCTCGTTGTAGAAAGCCGCTATTAGAGGCGATGAGAGCGCGAGAAGGGCGGCGAGCAGAACGCCTGCAAGAAGGCTTACGGTAAATGAAGTAGAGAGATAGTCGTCGTCGATATTCTGGCGCTGTATGATGGCGGCGCCCATCCCGAGGTCCTGGAAGAGGATGATCACGCCTACGAAGACCGAAGAGATGGCTACGACGCCGAAGTCTCCAGGGGTAAGCAGCCTTGCCAGGACTATCGTTACGGAGAAGGTTACAAGCTGCGAGGCTATGTTGGAGAATACGGTCCAGAAGCTGCCGCTTATGATCTTGTTCTTGAGGTCGGTTTTTGGCATCAGGAGTCGTCCGCCTCAGCGGACGGATATCTCCCTGTAATATCCCGCCAGTGTCTCAGATATCCGGTCCCAGTTGAAGAGGGCCTTTACGCGCTCGCGGCCCGACTCCCGGAAGCTCTCGCAAAGGCTCCTGTCCCTCAAAAGAAGCTCTATTGCCTTCGAGAGGCCGATGGGGTCGCCTGGCTGTACGAGCAGGCCCGAGCGGCCGTCCTCGACTATCTCCGGCACTCCGCCGGCCCTTGTTGCTATGACCGGAAGACCGCATGCCATTGCCTCTGCCACCGGCATGCCGAACGACTCATAAAGAGAGGCGTTTATGAAGATGTTCGCCTCGGAATACCTGTTCATCATCTCCGAATGGCTGACGTGGCCCGCAAAGAAGACCCTCGAGGAGAGCTGCTGGTCTATCCTGCCTGCGATATTCTCCTGATAGCTTCCGGGGTAGAAGGCGGAAAGCGACCTTACGGTCTCGGTCTCGCTCAGGTCAATGAGGAACTCCCTCGGCGTTATCCTCTCCTGGCCTATGAAGTAGAGCTCGAGGTCAGGGTGCCTCGGGCCGACGATGTTGAAGGCCTCTACTATTGTGTGAAGGCCCTTTTCAGGCGTTATCCTTCCGACGGAGATGAGGCGGCTGCCGGTCCTTGCCGGTGTTACCGAGCTGAAGCGGTTGAAATCGACCCCGTTATGGAGCGTGCGGAACTTCGAGGCGTGCGCCGGGAAGGCCTGCCTGGCCTTCGACGTCAGGAATTCGCTTACGCACAGAACAAGGTCGGTCGCCTCGACGCGACTTGTCATCATCCGGTTATCGA
>CAZDUP010000103.1:0-638 GCA_964508625.1 uncultured Thermodesulfobacteriota bacterium | reverse complement strand
CTGGGAGAGCCATTCGTTATGGGTGTGGAGGACGAAGCGGGTATTCGTATTGAGTCTCTTGAGCCACGGTATGAACTGTGAAAAGTTGTGGACGTGGGCTATGTCGAAGCCCCTGGAGCGCATGTCCATGCCGAGCTGCATCATGAAGAGCGGATAGTAGATAGCAGAGGTGAAAAAAGGTCTTTTCAGGCCGTGAAACCTGGCCAGCTTGCCGGTGAACCTGCGTAGCTGCCTGTCCGACCAGACGTGAAGGCGGCGCACCTTTATGCCCTCCGGGTCAACCGCGCCCTTGGCACCGCTCGTATAGACCGTTACATCGTACTCGGCCGAGAGCCTTTTCGCAAGCTCGAGAGTTATGATGCTTATGGAGCTCCTGAAGTTGGCGTCGAGGGGGTTTGTGACGAACGCGATAGACGGTCTCATCCTATATGGCCTCTATTTTCATAGTCTTGAAGAGGTTAAGCACGCCTTCTCTTACGCCGGGCATCTCCTCTTTGAGCCTCTTGGATATAGCGGCCCTGTCCTCGAAGGCCTTGTCGATTACCCCTATGACGCCCTCTGAATCGAGGACGCACGGGTCTGCGACGCAGTCTTCAGCGCCGATGGTCTCCATCACGCCGATAAACTTCCTGCTGTAA
>CAZDUP010000102.1:0-8263 GCA_964508625.1 uncultured Thermodesulfobacteriota bacterium | reverse complement strand
CGGCGCGTCGACCTCGTCCAGCAGGCAGAACGGGCTCGGCTTGATGAGGAATATGGCGAATATGAGGGCCGTTGCCGTCAGCGCCTTCTCTCCACCGGAGAGAAGGGTTATGTTCTGAAGGCGCTTGCCGGGCGGCTGGGCGACTATCTCGACGCCTGCTTCGAGTATGTCAGATTCCTCGGTGAGACGGAGCTCTGCCCTGCCGCCGCTGAAGAACCTCGGGAAGGTCTCCTGGAACTTCGCGTTTATCTCGTCAAAGGTCGTCTTGAATTTTTCCCTGGTGGTCCTGTTTATCCGCTGTATGGCGGTATGAAGGCTCTCGACCGATTTCGTGAGGTCTGCCTGCTGCTCAAGGAGGAACTGGTGCCTGCCCTCGAGCTCGTTGTACTCTTCAAGCGCTGAGAGGCTCACCTCTCCCAATGAGGATATCTTCTCGCGGAGGTCTTCCCTCTGCGATTCGAGAGTGTTGATCTCCGGCACTGCCTCGCCTTCGGCAGGCCTGTATTCCTGAACGAAAGACGAGTACTTCTCGCGCATCCTGTCATTGAGATTGTTGATGGCAAGCTCCATCTCCCTTATCTCTATTGTGAGCTCGCCCTTGATCTCCTGAAGCTCCGAGTACCTGTTCTTTATCTCCTTCAATTCGTGCTCGGAGGTCTTTATCTGGGTGCTGAGGGCTTCGAGGGCGTCCTGCTTTACTGCCTCTTCCCTCTTTATGCCATCGACCTGGCTTATGAGCCCCTCAAGGACCTCTTTTATCCGGGATAGCTCCTGCTCCTTTTCAAATCTTTCGGCGCGCCCCTTTTCGATGTCAACACGCCGGGCCTCAATCCTCTGGCCGCGCTCTTCCACAGAGCGCTCCCTTTCGGAGAGTTCTCTCTTCAACGATTCGAGGCGTGCCTTTGAGCTCGCGAGCTTTACCCTGGCCTCTGTTACGATGTTCGAGAGGGCCTCCCTCCTCGACGCGAGACCTGAGATCTCGTTTGAAAGGGCGGCAATGGCAGCCTCTTTTTCGGCAAGCGCGGCCTCGAGCCCTTCCCTCTCCTCAGAAAGAGAGGACTTCCTCAAGGCTATGTCGGAGAGCTTTGCGCCTGCAGCAGCGCATTCGCCCCTCAGCGATTCGCAGGTGGTGGAGAGCCTCGCAATCTCCTCTTCTTCGCGCTTCAAAGAGCCCTTTATGTTTACCTGCTCTATCTCGGCCCTGTGGAGGGTGTCCCTCAGGCCATCGAGGTTCGATTTGGCGGCCTGAATCGACTCATGGGCAGCCCTGAGCTCCTCTTCGATGGCTGCGGTAGTCCTCTCGAGCTCTGAGGCCCTTGCCCGAGCCTTCTTTATCTCGCCCCTTCTCTGGAGTATGCCGCTGTCAGAGAGGGCAGAGCCGCCTGTAATGACGCCCTGGGAGTCGATTACCTCTCCATCAGGCGTCACGAACGACCGGAAGCCGCCGCTCTCTTTCCAGGCCATTATCGCGGCCTCGAGGTTGTCAGCGAGGAATACCTCGCCCAGGAGGTAGTTGACTATCGGCTCATAGCCGTCTTTTACGCGCAGCTCGCTTACGAGCGGCCTGCCGTTGCCGTAGCCGCCAGCCTCGACAGGGACAGGGCTCGCAGCAGGCCTGGCGTCTTTAACAGGCACGAAGCTGCCCCTGCCTGCGCCCTTTGATTTGAGATACTCGATCGCCTCCACGCCCTCTCTGGCGCTCTCTACAAGCACGTACTGGAGCTTGTCGCCGAGCACGGCCTCGACAGCCTTCTCAAAACCGGCGTTTGTCTCAATGCAGTCCGCGATAAGGCCATAGACGCCGGTCTTGTCAGCCTTCTGCATGATGGCCTTTGCGCCGCCCTTGATGCTCTCGAAGTTCCTCTCCATCTCCTCAAGGGTGGAAAGGAGGGCAGCGGCCCTGGCGTACTCTTCCTTTACCTTGCGCGCCTCTTCGTCTTTGGCCGCGCGTCCGGCTTCGAGTGAAGCGAGCCTCTCCTTGAGGCCGGTAAGCTCATTTTCAATCGAGGCCCGCTCCTCGCCTGCCGTTGATATGCGCTCCCTCAGGGCACGCACAGGCTCTTCCTTTGAGGCGAGCTCGCCGGATATCCGCTCTATCTCGGTCTTTGCGCGGGACTCCCTGGCGCGGAGGTCCTCTTCTTCGCGCAGGCAGTTCTGTATGGAGTGCCTGATGTCTGAAAACCGTGTTGATATCTTGAGCGAGTCGGCTTTAAGGGCGGACTGCGCCTCTTCGCGGCCCCGCAGTTCGGCTGAGATCGCCTCGAGCGCCGAGGTGTTTTCGGCCAGCAGGCCTGATTCGGACTCTATTTCGGTTGAGAGGGATGATTGAGCGCTTGAGAGCCCCTCTATCTCGCGTATGGCAGCCTCTCTAGCCTGGGTAAGCTCGTCTATCTCCGAGGATAGGCGCTCTTCCGTCCTGTTGAGTTCGTCCATGCGCATCTTCGCAACAGCGCTCGAGCGCTCCTCGTCCTGGATCTTCCTCTCGATCTCGAATATGCGCTCTCTGATTGACTTGTACTCGGCCTCGACGCCGAGGTATTCGACTTTCAATTCCTCGGCCTGCTCCTCTTTGGCAGCGGAGAGAGCGCCCGAGGATATCTCTTCGTCCTTTATCGCCTCGAGCCTCTTGGAAAGGGATGCGAGCTCCCCTTTCATGCGCGTGAACTCAAGAGACGACAGGAGTATCTCGAGGCCCTTTAGCTCGTCGCGCAGCGCCTTGTACCGCTCTGCCTTCTTTGCCTGCCTGTTCAGGGAATTGAGCTGTCTTTTGACCTCGCTTATGATGTCGCTTACCCTGGTGAGGTTCTCCTTGGTCGATTCGAGCCTCCGGAGGGCAGCCTCTTTCTTGTGCTTGAACTTGTTTATGCCAGCGGCCTCTTCGAAGACGGTCCTTCTCTCTTCGGCCTTGGCATTGATGAGCCAGCCGACCTGCCCCTGCTCGATGATGGAATAGGCCCTGTTGCCTATGCCTGTGTCAGTGAAGAGGTCAACGATATCGCGGAGCCTGGACTGGACCTTGTTTATGTAGTATTCGCTCTCGCCCGACCTGTAGAGGCGGCGGGATATCTCTATCTCGGAGAAGTTGGCAAAGTGCGCGGGCGCCAGCCCGTTCTCGTTCGAGAAGGTAAGCGTGACCTCGGCCATGCCAAGGGGCTTGCGGCTCTCGGAGCCGTTGAAGATGATGTCCTCCATGTGCTTGCCGCGCAGGTGCCTTGCGTTCTGCTCGCCCAATACCCACCTTATTGCATCGACGATGTTGCTCTTGCCGCAGCCGTTGGGGCCTATTATGCCTGATGTGCCTGAGGGAAACTGCAGGACGGATTTATCAACGAATGACTTGAAACCGTGAATAGTCAGCTTTTTTATCTTCATCTCTTCACCCGGGGTTTGTAGGCGGCAATCGTAACAGAGTTTCCGTTTTTTGTAAAGTAAATTGTACAATACAAAGTGTTAATTAAATGAAACAAACACAACATATTGGGGTAGGCGAGCGCCGGGATACAAAAAAGGAGCTGGCCCTCATGTCATTTCATTATAACGAAATGCGCCATCACCAGGGCGCCTGGAAGGCAAACAACGCTACAAACCTTTGTTTCTTAAGGAAAAACAGTCTCCAGCGCAGGCAGTGGCTGGCACGCCTATTGCAATCAATATAAAGAGGGAAGTTCCAAACAAAGGAGGTGTTTGTCATGAGGATCCTCAAGACACTGGGCCTGGTGCCGTTCCTTCTTATGGTAGTCCTCTCAACCGGAGTTGTTGCGGGGGATTACGGCAAGGGGAGTATGATGCCCGGTACCGGCATGCACGGTACGCAAACGTCACCCGGCGTCGGGGGCGATGTCGTATATGATTCCGGCATCCTGGGCGAAGGCGAGGGCGTCTACTATATGGGGACGCTGACGGATATAGACCGCGCTTCCAACCAGCTGACCGTCAGGACAGAGGTGCCCGGGCTCCTGGGGCCGCAGCAGGCCGATATACCGTTCAGGACCAGCGCCAATACGACAATGGAGGTCTGCTTCCAGTCGGTGCTCAACTGCGAGGCCTACTTCGCAAGCGATCGGGGTTGGGACGTTTTAAGCAACCTCGAGGAGATCTCTCCACTGGCCTCTTCGGATAAACGGGTCACCATCATAGGAAACCCGGACACTAACGAGGTAGTGCACGTACAGGTGCTCTATGGCGGAAATGTCTAACCGGTAAGGGGTGGAATGAAAAACCGGGGAAGGCCAAAAGGCCTTCTCCGGTTTTTCATTTCCAATTGCCGGGCCAGCAATCACTTGTCCGGCTCAAAAAGGGCAGGTTCTTTCAAAAAGAATGGAATGTCATCGCGGCTGATCTCGGCATAATAATGGACCGCCCGAGAACTTATGACCTGAATGAGATTGTTTGAAAGGTCTGGTCGCCAGCGCTCTTCAAATAGAGACCGGTTGGTCTCGGTAATCGCCGTAACCGACCCTATGGCAAGAACGGAAAAAATAATGAACGCGAATGCAAAGGACCTTCTCTCAATCGCGGCTATAAGGACTGCCGCAGAGCGGATTGCCGCTATTGCCAGCAAAGGTATTGAAGCCCTCATCACAAAGTCATTGGCAAATCCCAGATAATATAAAGGTATCAGCAATAAAGTGATGAATGAGGCCGTGGAAAGCCATTCGTAGCCGGTCTTGTACCTGAACTCGCCCGCAACGACAAGGGCCAGAACGGCGAGCTCGATAGAGACGAATGATACATACCGGAAGATGAAATTGCTCAATGAGAAATTAAGGAACATCCAGCCGGAAGGAACTTCGCTTGAATTGAGCGTTATGAACGACGCGACCGGGACGGCTATTAAACAGGCCAGGGCCGCTTCAGGAGAGAGGATAGATTTCCATGTGCCGCGGACGAGGTGAAATAGGAATATCGCCAAAAAAAGAAAGAGCGCTCCTAATGCGGTCAGCGGAGACCACAATGGGATGAGGACCGTCAAAATCAGTGACACTGGCAGGAAGCGCGGATCGCGCCAGTTTTTCAGTATCAAGGCGGCCGCAAGCCAGCCGGGCAGGCCATGATTAGGCGCCCAGTAGAGCACGGTCGTATTCGAAGGATACGAGAAAAAATATGCCCACCAATCCAGAAAGGCGGTTGCGAAAAATGGTTTGTTCCTGAGTAATGTGCCAACAACATCCATGCCGCTGAAAAGAATGAAAATTCCTATGGCAAGGAAAAAATGCCATCGCTTGGCCCATAAAGACGCGATCATATAAAAAAACAAGATCACGCCCGTTATGTTCCAGGCCAGCAAGAGATAATCCGCGGAGACCAGACCCGTGACCCGTGCAATCAGCGCTGGCACAAGGTAATAACCGATCGGGGCGCGCAACATGTATATGATATCCGGATCGGCTGAATAATTGACCGGCCAGGGATATACCACCAGGTCTCTCAAGACCGCATCACGCACGACCCAATCATCATTTGCGAAAAAAATGTGGCCGGCTCCGCCCAATATGCACCATATGACGGCCAAAAGGGCAGCGACGCATAATGCGGCCAGCGATTTATCAAGGCCGGTTTTGTCATGTGCCTTGAATCGTGGGAATACTATGAAGACGAGGACCGCGAAGCATGCAATGCCGAACAACGGCTTGAACCAGCCCAGATAAAAGATGGCGATTGGCAGAGCCAGGTATAACAGGCTTAACTGGTCAATCCTGCTTAACCCGTCCAGATAGCCCCGCCTGCCTTTAAAAAAATCCATCATCGTTTCCTGTTTTTGCCGAAAAAGGGATTGGGAACAGCAGGTCCAACTGCCCCCCGGCGAAAGGTCATTTCTTGTAACCGATTGCCGCCATATTCCCGGCCGGCAACGTCAGAGTAAGGCCGCCCGGAGTTTTTTTGAAAAAGCTCCGCTTGACCGCCGCAGGCAGCGGCAGGAGCCTGATCCAGTAGTGTAAGGGATAGCTGTTATATACCGGCCTTGTTTTCACTTCCGAAAAGCCGCATTCTCTCAGCAGGTATTCGATGCTCTTCCTTGAGAAGAGCTGAAGGTGCTCGATGTCGAATATGGGAGATTTCATGCCAAGCAATCTCGCGGATACCGAACTGCGGTTATGGCATATGAAAAAGACAGCGCCGCCTTTTTTAAGTATCCTGTGCGCGGCCCGGCACATCGCCGCCGGGTCGTTGAGGTGCTCGAGCGTCTGAAAACAGGTAATGAGGCTCACGCTTCCGGTTTTGAAATCACCGGGATTGAAAAGCCCCTGTCTTATAAAGGGCTGCACATGCTTCTTTGCTGCGGCAATGGGCGCCCTGGAAGGCTCTACGCCGCAGACATCCTTAAACCCATTTTCAAGAAGTCTTTCAAGGAACGCGCCGTCGCCAGCGCCTATGTCTATGGCGCCGTCAAGGTCAGGAAGCCTCTCTTTAATTCTTTTGAGAAAGGCGGCATATGTCCTGCTCGCGCACTGCGCCTCCTGGGCGCTGTCATAACTCGCCTCTTCGTAGGCCTTGTTGAGATTGATTGCCTCTGGTATCGGACTGGAGTAGAGCAGGCCGCATATTGGGCAGGAGATGAGCCTGTAGTGCATGTACTCAGGGGTCTTGCGTGAGGCAAAGGCAAAGCCGTCGAGCTTGCCGAAGTCATAGTTCGCGTCGGCAAAAACTTTGGAGAAGTCTTGCGACCCGCAGACCGGGCAGGGGCGGGTAATCATTTGGCGCGGTCAAAACTGATCTTCAGCACGTAGACCGCGCAGGAGAGCTGCTTCATTACGGGGACCCGCTCGACGACAGGCTCGATGAATTTAAGCACCCTTGCCATCGCGTCAGGGCAGAACATTGGCACGAGTCCGCAATATGAGGATGACGTTATATGCCCGCCATGTTTTTTGAAGTACCTGTCGAGCCTGTGAGGGGCATAGGACTTCTCTTCATGCTCCCTGTGGTATTTCGAGAGCCGCTCTATTGCTTTAAGCACAGGGTTGTAGCCATTCGGCTCTATGACGACCACATCTTTCGCTATCCCTGAGAGTGCGGCGACGGCGCCTTCGAGGTCGTAAAGGTGGTGCAGCACGCCTCTGACAATAGCGACATCGAAGCGTTCGTTAAGCTCCTTTAGCCTGTAGAAGTCCATGACGCGGAACTCGACGTTGCGCGCCTTTGCCATTGACGCCTTTTTCGCGGCAGCGTCAACAGCTGACTTTGCAGCGTCCACCCCTAGCACGTATGCGGGCCTGTGGGAGAGGAGTTCCATCGTATACTTTCCGTCGCCGCATCCTACGTCTATTACCCGTTTTCCTTTAAGGCGCGCTGCCTCTCTTACGGCCGCGGACAACCTCTCGTTGGCAATGCGGCTGGAGAGCCTGTCGTCAGAGGTATACACGTATCCGGCATTGGCTATGACGTCGCTGTCGAACTTCTGTATGTTCTTCTCCCTCACGTGCGCCCCCCGTCAGAGTCCATGAGCGCCGCGGGCCGCACCTCGCCGTCCCTGATGATTGCGCGGCGGATGAAGTGCGGCCTCCGCTTTACCTCCTCGAATATTTTTCCTATGTACTCGCCAATGAGAGATAAGCCTAGGAGATTCAATGACCCAAAGAAGAGTATTATGAGCATGAGCGTGGTGACGCCCCTTGGCGCAAGCTCCGGGAAGAAGATGCGGCTCAATATCTGAACTATGGCGAGAAGGGCCGAGAGGCCGAAGAGGGTCACGCCTGAAAAGCTCAGGATATTGAGGGGCGTATTGCTGAATGAGAGTATCCCTTTTTTGGCCCAGCCGATGTTCTTGAAAAAGCTGTTGGTAGACCTCCCGAACATGCGCTCAGGCCGCACGTAATCGACCCCGGCCTGCCTGAAGCCTGAAAAGGCCCTCACGCCTCGCAGAAAGAGGTCGCGCTCAGGGAACTGGAGCATCCAGTGCACGACCTTCTTGTCAATGAGCGAGAAATCACCAGCGTCATGAGGGATTTTTATGTACGAGAAGTAATCGAATACCCTGTAGAAGGCCTTTGTCGCTGCCTGCATGAATATAGAGGCCTCGCGCTTGACCCTTATGCCATAGACCACGTCATAGCCTTCGCGCCATTTGGCAACGAATGCCTCGATGAGCTCCGGCGGGTCCTGCAGGTCGCCGTCAAGGAGCACGCACGAGTTCTTTGTCGCTATCTCCATGCCGCTCCTGAAAGCTGACTGTGAGCCGAAGTTCCTCGAATGCGAGATGCCTATTACCCTGCGGTCTTTCCTTGTTATCGCGCGGATGACCTCTTCGGTGTCGTCCGGGCTG
>CAZDUP010000101.1:0-8275 GCA_964508625.1 uncultured Thermodesulfobacteriota bacterium | reverse complement strand
GTCGGTGAAGTACTTCGAGATCTCCTCGCGCGCCCAGTCGCTCTCGGTCTCGCGGAAGCGCCGCTCCAGGTTGGTCACCACGCCCTCGAACGGCTTCTTGGTGGCGTAGGAGCGCATGCCGTCGTCATAGACGAACTTGATCTCGTCCTCAGGGCCGATGTGCTCGAGGTTCTCCACAAGGAAACTCCCTCCATGACCGCTCGAAGGGCACTTCACGTCAACTATCTTTATGACCTCCCCGTCGAGGCCGGCAAGGGGCACGGAGCCGTTTGTCTCGATGAGCACTGTATAACCTGCGGCAAGGAGCGCCGAGGCGAGCTCCCCTGCCTCTTCCTGCAGAAGCGGCTCTCCTCCGGTTATCTCTACCAGCGGGCAGCCGAATTCAGCGACCTTATCCATTACCTCGCTGACGGAAAGGTCCATTGCCTCATCCGAGACCCTCGCGTACGGCGTATCGCACCAGGAGCACTTGAGGTTGCATCCTGATAGGCGCACGAATACGCAAGGCAGCCCGGCCCAGGTCGACTCTCCCTGTATGCTCTTGAATATCTCGCAGACGAACATTTCAGTCCTTCTTCTCCTTGCCGCCCGTTCCCTTTGCGGCCTCGCCGGCCTCGCTGCCGGGCAGCTCTTTTTTTGAAGGCGGCCTCCCGAACTCCTTCAGGTTCTTTGCGAGGCCATAAAGCCTTTTTTCGACAAGGCTGTTGAGAGAGCCTTCGGGGAAGTTCCCGCTGGCATCCCTCTCCCCCGCCTCCATGCCGGTCAATATCTCGAGACCCTCGTCAACGTGCTCGATCGGGTATATCGCGAACTTGCCTTCCCTTACCGCGTCCACGACCTCGCGCTTGAGCATCAGGTGCCTTACGTTCCTCTTCGGGATGATTACGCCCTGGGCGCCAGTGAGCCCCTTGGACTTGCAGACCTCGAAAAAGCCCTCTATCTTCTGGTTCACGCCGCCAATCGGCTGGACCTCGCCCCTCTGGTTCATGGAGCCTGTAACGGAAATGCCCTGGTCGAGCGGAATGCCCGAAAGGCTCGAATAGAGCGCGTAGACCTCGGTGCATGTGGCGCTGTCGCCCTCTATCTCGTCGTAGAGCTGCTCGAACGTAATCGTTGCAGAGAGGGTGAGCGGGTACTTTTGAGCGAAGCGGTCTCCCAGAAAGCTCGTGAAGATCATGAGCGCCTTGTTGTGTATGCGCCCGCTCATCTTCACTTCGCGCTCGATGTTCACAACACCCGCATCGCCCATGAAGACCTTCGCGGTCACTCGCGACGGCTTTCCGAAGGCATAGTCGCCGGGGTCGAGTACGGCAAGGCCGTTAACCTGCCCGACTACCTTTCCGGCGGTTGCGACCATTATCGTGTCCTCGGCTATGTAATCCCTTAGCTTGTCGGAAATCTTGGAGTTCCTGTAGACGCGCTCGGCGTCAGCCTTCTCCACATGGGACGCGGATACGGCCCTCGCACCCTCGACGCTGGCCCAGTAGCCTGCCTCGACTATCATGTTCTCTATGTCGTTGAACCTGGCCGTGAGCTTTTCCTTGTCACCGGCGAGCCTGGCCCCGTACTCGATGATCTTGCCCACGCCCGTCCTGTCAAAGGGCAGGAGGTTCTCCTCCCTGCAGCGCGTGGCTACGAAGTGGGCGTACTTCTCCAGGTTGGCGTCCGTCCTCGGCATCACGGTGTCGAAATCGGCCTTTACCTTGAATAGCTTCCTGTACTCGGTATCGAGATTATAGAGGAGATAATAGATGAACGGCTCGCCTATGATGACGAGCTTGATGTTCACTGGTATGGGCGATGGCTTCAGGGTCGTCGAGGACACGAGCCTGTACTGCTCCCACGGGTCCTCGATGCGCGCCTCCCTGTTCTTTATCATCCTCTTTAACGAATCGTAGACGAATATGTTGCGGAGCACGTCAAGGGCGTTCACGATGAGATAGCCGCCGTTTGCCTTGAAAATGGTCCCGGCCTTTATCATCGTAAAATCCGTCGTCGCCACTCCGAGCTGGACCTTGTACTCTATCCTGCCGAAGAGGTTGGAGTAGGTGGGGTTCGACTCGAAGACGACCGGCGCGCCCTCGGTCTCCCTGTTGCTCACTATCAGGTTCACCTTGAAGCGCTCGAATGTGGGCTCCTGCTTCTGTAGCCTTATGCCGCCAATGGCCAGCGGCACGTCCTCCTTGGGCCTGAAATCGTCTATGTTGTCGAGTATGTTCTCCTTGACCTTATAGAGGTAGTCCACGACGCCCCTGAAGTCCCTGAACATCTCGAGGAGCTCGTTTATTGCCGGGTTTACGACGTACTGGACGACCTCCCTGTCGAGGGTGTTTATCCTCTCCTTCGTCTCCTTCTCGATCGTCCTCGCCTCCCTGATGGCGTCCGAGAGCTTGTCCTGCATGACCACGAGGTCCTGCTCTATTGCAGCCTTCCTCTCGGGGGCGAGCGATTCGAACTCTTCCTGGCTCATTGGCTTGCCGTTCTTCGCGGGCACTACCGCGAGGCCGCTCACGGTCTTTTTGAGGACGAGCCCCTTTTCAAGGGCCCTCTGCTCGAGCCTGAAGAAAAGGGCCCTCGTGCGCTCCTGCTGGCCTTCGAGTATCTCGTCCCTGTGCTTCTCGTAGTCCTTTGACTCGAAGACCTTTGGTATGTCCCGGCGCAGGGACTCTATGAGCTCGTCCATCTCCGTGGAGAACTCGCTGCCCCTGCCGGGCGGCAGGTTGATGGCGGTCGGAGTGTCCTGGTCGTCGAAGTTGAAGACGTAGCACCAGTCGTCCGGCACGCTCTCGCTCTTTGCCTTCGCCTCTATGATGTCCTTTACGGTGGTGGACTTGCCAACGCCGGTGTCGCCGAGGACGAATATGTTGTAGTTGTGGTTGGTTATGCCCAGCCCGAAGTCTATGGAGCGGAGCGCCCTGTCCTGGCCTATTATCTCGGAAAGCGACGGGAGCTCTTCGGTCGTGGCGAACGAGAACCTCTCCGGGGGGCACCTCCAGAAGAGCTCTTCCGCTGGCAACGGGCTGATTTTCGGCATTCTTTTCCCCCTGGGCTGGATTTTGGGAGGCTCAAGCCTTTTCCGTCTTAATTATAACATATCCGGGCTAATGGAGGTGGCCGCGTTCCTTATGGGCTATCTTGCCGTATATGTCGTTGGGGTTGCAGCCCGAGCACTCGGCCTGGAGTGTGGTGTAGAAGATATGGTGGTCGTGGGCGAGCTTTTCATTGATATCCGCGAAGATCTCACCCATCCTCCACCTCTGGGTGGGTATAACGTCCACGTGGGCAGAGAGGGCGTATACGTTGTGGCATATTGACCAGATGTGCAGGCTGTGAACGCCCCCTACCCCCTCGAAGGAGAGTATCTCCTCTCTCACGCTGTTGAGGTCTATGTCCTTTGGAACGCCCTCCAAGAGTATGTGGGAGGATTCCCTTATTATCTTCACGGCCCCGTTTATGATTACGAGGCAGATGAGCATGCTTATGATGGGGTCAGCCTCGAACCAGCCGGTGAAATAGATGATGACGGCCGCGATTATGACCCCGACCGAGGCGGCAGCGTCGCCCACGACGTGTATGAAGGCGCTCTTGACGTTAAGGTCGCTTACAGCGTATCTGTGGAGCCACATGGCTACGATGAGGTTGACGGCAAGGCCTATCGCGGCGACAACGAGCATGCCGACGCTCTCGACCGGCTCCGGGTTCCAGAAGCGGATGAGGCCCTTATAGAATATGAAAATGGTAAGGAGTATGAGGATGAAGCTGTTGATGAACGATACGAAGACCTCGACCCTGTGCAGGCCGTAGGTCCGCTTCTCTGTTGGCGGCATCTCGGCTATGTAGATGGCGAAAAAGCTGAGCGAGAGCGCGAAGACGTCCATGAAGACGTGCGCCGCGTCGGTCATGAGGGCCAAAGAGTTCGTGAGGTACCCGCCAACGAGCTCGGCGATGAAGATGAGGCCCGTGAGCGCTATCGATATTAGAAGGCGCCGCTTGACCTTTGAGTCGAGGTCGTGGTCGTGTGCATGGGCTTGTTCGTGTGCTTCCATATTATTGACTTTTATGTTTAATGAACCTTCCCGCGTATCGCGCTACATTCAAATCCTCCCCTCCCTTGACGGGAGGGGAATGTGGGAGGGTGCGGGATTTTCACCCCCACCCAGCCTCCCCCGTCAAGGGGGAGGAGAAAAAGACAAGCAACAAGCTGCAGGAATATGACCCGAACGAAATTATTGCGTTCACGGAATCACCCAAATATTCTCCTTTTTTAAGGATACCCTTATGGAGCGGCCTACCGCAAGTTCAAGTTTTCGCAGCACGAAGTTCGGGAGCTCTGCCTTAAGAGGCGTCCTGCCCGGGCCTGCCTCGAGATAGAGTATATGGGTCGAGCCCCTGCCAACGGTGCCTGTTATCTCGCATTCGAGTATGTTGTCCTGCACCCTGCCGAGGACCTTGTCAGGCCTTATGACCAGTATCTCCTCGGGCCTGATGCAGAAGGAGACTTCGCTTCCCGGGACGAACTCCCTGCCCGGGAGGGCCGGGGCCTTTATCACCCCTATATCGGGATTATCTATCATTACGTGCTGGCCGTCAAAACCGGCGACAACGCCTGAGAATATGTTCCTTACGCCCATGAACCGCGCCACGTTCCTGGTACCAGGCCTGTAAAATACGTCCTCCTGCGTGCCCACCTGCTCGATGGAGCCGTTGTTTATGACCGCCACCCTCTTGCCCAGCATGAAGGCCTCTTCGAGGTCGTGCGTGACAAGGACAGTGGTGATGGGGTACATGCGGTGAATGTTCAAGAGGTCTGCCCTGAGCTTTTCCCTTACCTGGTAATCGAGGGCTGAGAAGGGTTCATCGAGGAGGAGCACCCTCGGCTCCGCTGCGAGCGTCCTTGCCAGCGCGGTCCTCTGCTTCTGCCCTCCTGAGAGCTCGTCCGGGTATCTCTCCTCGAGTCCAGTGAGCCTCATGAGAGAGACGAGCTCTGTTACTTTCTTTTTAACCAGCTCCTTTGAGCGCCCATCGACGCCGTAGGCGATGTTCTCAGCTACTGTCATGTGCGGAAAAAGGGCGTAGTCCTGAAAGAGATAGCCGACCCTTCTACTTCTTACCGGGACGTCTACTCCGGCGCGTGAGTCAAAGAGCGGCTCGCCTCCGGCCGAGACCCTGCCGCTGTCCGGCCTTACTATGCCTGATATCATCTTGAGTATCATCGTCTTCCCGGCGCCTGATGGGCCGAAGAGGACAAGGAGCTCCTCGTCGAGCAGGAGGTCTACTTCAACGGAGAAGCCTTCGAGCTTCTTTTTGAGCGAGAGCTCAAGCATCTAAAACCTCACCCGGCTGAACCTGCCGGCCGCGTACAGGACCGCGAAAGAGAATACGGTTATTATGCCTACCAGTATGTTTGCTGTCCGGTAGTCTCCAGACTGCACTGCGTCATATATGGCTATTGGCAGGGTCTGCGTAAGGCCTGGTATATTGCCGGCTATCATGAGTGTCGCGCCGAACTCGCCGGTTGCCCTTGCGAATGCCATTACCGCCCCGGCAAAGAGGCCCCTCCACGCGAGCGGGAGCGTGACGGTGCGAATGACCTGGAGCTCTGTCTTGCCGAGGAGCCTCGCCGCGTTCTCGAGGTCAGCGCCCACGCCCTCGAATGCCGCGCGCGCAGGCTTCACAAAGAGCGGCAGCGAGGATATGAAGGCCGCGAGCACCGCGCCCTTCCAGGTGAAGACAACCTCTATGCCGAGCGTTTCTTCGAGGAATCCGCCGACAGGGCCTGATGAGCCGAAGGCGACAAGTAGGTAATAGCCGAGCACGGTCGGCGGGATGACGAGCGGCTGCATGACGAGGGCGTCGAGTATCCCCTTGCCCCAGAACGCCTTCTTTGCCATCACCCATGCGAGAATGAGACCAACGGTAATGGCACAGGCGGTCGCGATAAGAGAGACCTTGATAGTTATGTAGAGGGGGAATAGGTCCATCTATTTCGGCAGCGTGAAGCCGTATTTTTCCATTACAGGCCTGCCCTCCGGCCCGTTGACGAATTTAATGAACTCGCGGGCAGCGCGCTCTTCCCTGGATGCGGCCACGACAGCGGCTGCCTGGTCAATGGGCCTGTGGAGCGCATCCGGTATCAGAACGAAATCCAGCTCAGGCACGCTGGCAACGGACAATGCGACCACCCCGGCAGGCGCGTTGCCGGACTGTATGTACTGGAGCGTCTGCCTGATGTTCTCACCGTAGACGAGCCTGGGTTTTATATCGTCCCATATGCCAACGGTCTTCATCGCCTCCATCGCGGCTATGCCGTATGGCGCGTGCTCCGGGTTTGCTATCGCTATCCTGTAAGAACCGGTTGAGAGGTCTTTGACATCCTTGAGTGAAAGTCCCGACCCTTTTCTCGTTGCCAGCACTATCCTGCCCCTCGCGTATATCTCGACCGTCTCCTTCAACACTAATCCCTTTGCCGCGAGCCCGTCAACATAGCCTCTGTTTGCAGAGAAGAATACGTCGAAGGGCGCGCCGTGCTCAATCTGCTTGGCGAGCATGCCTGTCGAGCCCATCGACAGCACGACCTTGTAGCCGGTCTTTTCCTCAAACCGGGCTGATATCTCCTTTAGCGCAAAAGAGAGGTCTGACGCTCCCGCGACCGTGAGCTGCCTTTGCGCCGCAAGGGCGTCCATTGGCGTGAACGGGAAGGCGGCCAGTGCCAGTAGAGCGAGTATTATTCTGAAGAGTTTTTTCATGGAATATCCTTTCTATATTAGTAGATTGCGCATCGGAATGCAAAGGCTTAAAAGGCCAATATGGCCTGCATGATAAAGAGGTCGCCTATCCTGGAGCCTGTGGCGTCCGTCTCCTGGGCCGTGACTATCGAGTTTGTCCCAGCGTCACGGAAAAGATAGTTCGCGGTCACCCTTGTCTTGCCTTTTAGGTAATATGTCGCCCCGACAGTCGTAGTCTTAAGGCGGCTGTCGGCAGTGTTCGAGTCTTTTTCATAGTCCTCATATCTTCCCATGACCTCTAACGCGGGAAGGGGCGGCAGCTTGTAGGAGGCCTGAAGGTACCATCCCGACGGCTTCTGCGTCTTGCCGGAAGAGGCCGCGCCAGCAGCAACGTCCCAGTTCTCCCATTCGCCTGACAGATATTCTCCCCTGAGCCTCAGCCCACTGTTCACGTATTCTGCATCTATGCCGTAGGCCATCTCCTCGACCTCAAATCCGGCGATCGTCTCGTCCTGCCCTTTGCCCTTGTATCCGGAGAGGCCTATCACGAGGCCCGAGACCGGCGAAATTGTTACCCTGCCAACGACGTCCTTTTCACCGTTGTTGTCTCCGGTGTTTATGCCGCTGCCGTTGATGACTGCCGCGCCGCAGGTCAGGCCAAATGCCCCTGGTACGGCGCCGTTCACCTTCACGCCGATATCGCGGAAACTTCCTCCTCTAGTCCCGAGCTTGGCAGCGATATCGTTGATCACCTCGGCGCGGAGCACTGAAACCCTGTCTGTGGTCGCTTCCAGACCCTCCAGCGTGAAATCGTATTTCATCTGGCCGAAGGTCACTGCTGCCAGAGAGCTCCACTTGTATGTCATGTACGCGTCCCAGAGCTTGACGCCGGAGGATGAGCTTGCCGGGCTTGGGCCGTCTAGATTTGCCGTCACCTTATAGCCGAGTTCTTCTGTCAGGTTTCCGCCTGCAGAGAGTCTCGCCCTCCTTACGCGGAATTCGTTGTCCGTCTTTTTCGCCGCTGTCGTCTGGTTGGAAAGGTCGCTTCCGTCAGACCTGTACCACCCCTCTACATAGCCGCTCAACTTGGGCTTGAAGGCGGCCTCGTCCTGGGCACATACGGCTGGGGCCGTTGATAGGACCAAAGCTGATACTGCCAATACATAGACCTTGACTCTCTTCTGCATACGACGAATCCCCTCCTTGCGTTATTCACTGCGATATATAACGATGGTCAAAAAGCGCGGGGCGCAAGCCCCGCGTTATTCCCCTAGCGACATAACGGTCAGTAAAAAATTTTAACCCCTGCTTATCTCCTTTGCCCTGGCCTCCCTGAATGCCCTGAACTCATCGTCAAGCCTCCTGAAGGACTCTATCGCCCTTTCCCCTGCCTCTGTGAGGTGCGCTCCGCCGCCGCCCTTGCCGCCTGTCGATGCGACCACGAGCGGAGAGGGGGCCTGCCTGTTCATGGACTCCACAAGCTCCCAGGCCTTTCTATAGGACATCTCCATTGCCCTCGCAGCGCGGGTAATTGAGCCGTACTCCCCTAT